>JBJHDJ010000392.1:0-2953 GCA_050486485.1 Porticoccaceae bacterium | reverse complement strand
AGACCGTCGGCGCCAGGGATGGCGCCGTCGAGCCCCCAGGGATGGGTTTACGGCGTGTCTCGAAAACTCTCCCCCGGGATACCGACCGGGCTACGAAGTCCGAAATGGCTTAAAGTCAGTGCCATTACCCCTAGGGCACCTCTATTAATTGAGCATGGTCTCGGCGTGACCTGAATCAGGTTCGTGCCAGAAGAACTTCCAGGCGGCCATCGCCGCGCAGCACGCTGCGTTTCACGGCCATGCCGCCAAACAGGTTGTTGAGAACCACCTGGGAGTGGCAATGGCCAAGCGGCCACCCTTTGTGCACAGCCGTCACCATCAATTGATTGACACCGAGGATGGCGTAGTTGCGGTGAAATAGCTCGGCGCCGCGATTGTGCAGGACATAGCCGTGACAGCGGCTGGCACTGTGCAAATGGGGGCGCAACACATTCGCTAGCGCCCTGACCCCCTGGCCGTCCAGGTGGTTGAGCATATCCCACATCAGGCAGATGTCGAACTTGCTGCCCACTGGCAGATCAATCATCGGCCTCAGCTGATTCTCCAGAAAATGCTGCCGCTCCTGATCGTTGTCATGCTCCCCGCTGGGATTGAGCTGACCCGGATTGAGGTCGGCGAAGCGCAGGGTACAGCGATACTGACTGAAGAACGCCACGCTGGCGCCACTGGCGGGACCGAGGTCCAGCACCCTGAGGGGACGGTATTCATCCGGGGAGAAAGGCGCCACCAGCTCACCCAGAAGCTGGGTGGCCAGGGTTTCCGGCAAATGGGGTTTGCTGGTCATAGGGCTGATGTTGATGACATGGACCACGGGACCGCGGCGCGCCGCGGTCCCTGGAGATAGGACATCAGCCGTGCTTGATCACCGCGGCTTCCACGGCCTTGCCCTCTCCCTGGGAGCGCTGAGCCCGGGCGGCATTGGCAAAGTCGGCGATAGGGGGCTCGACGGTACTGCCCGCCGAGCTGCCCATGTCGATGCTGCCCTTGAACTTGCCACCCTCCTCGAGGATAACGGTGGGCGCCATCAGATTGCCGCGAACATTGCCGCTTTTGGAAATGACGATCCTTTCCTTGCCCACCACATCGCCGTTGAGCTGTCCGTCGATGCGAACTGACTTGGCGGAGACATTGGCGCTGACCCGTCCGGACTGACCAACGACCAATTCATGGCTGTTGAGGGTGATGGTGCCCTCCACCTGACCTTCGATCACCAGGTTCTCGTCACTGCTGATATCGCCTTTAATCTTTACGGTTGCTCCGATCATGGCTGTGGTTCTCACCGTTGGAGTAGTGGTGGGGACGGGCCGCTGGCCCTCCAGGTTTTTCCCGGCATCGTTCCCTGCCAGGGGGGCGGTATCGGCCTCCCGCTTGTCGGCATTGCTGTCGCGGGAGCCTTTCTGTCTTATAAACATGAAGATACCCAATATTCTTGATAGCAGGACGGCAACCATACTCCCAAGTTGTCCAGACGGCAACACCCTGGGCAAAATCCGTCAATGCTGATGGCCTCCGGGGCCGTGCACATGGCCGTGGGCAATCTCCTCGGCGGTGGCCTCGCGCACCTCGGCGATGCGAATCTCAAACGACAGGGACAGGCCTGCCAGGGGGTGGTTGAGGTCCAGGTCGGCATTGAACTTGCCCACCTTGAGGACACGGGCATCCATGGGTCCATTGGCGGTATTGACCTTGACCGCCATGCCGGGTCGGAGCTTGCCCCGGGTCATCAGGTGCTTGATGGGCACCCGCTGCTGGCGGCCCTCCTGACGCTCACCGTAGGCCTGTTGCGGTGTCAGGGTAACGGTAAACTCATCACCAGCCTCCCGGCCCGTCATGGCCTGTTCGAGGGCCGGGAGAATATTGTGGTGCCCGTGCAGATAGGTTGCCGGTTCGTTGCTATCGGAGGTTTCCAGGGGCTCCTTGCCCACTTCACTGAGCCGGTAGTGAAAGTACACTACCCTGTCGGTTTCGACTTTCATTCGGCGTTCAATCACTTACCCCGAGACGACCACCGCGGCCCAAGCCACCCTCCACCGTCTGCGCGCGATAGTTGCGCAGTGACCGCACCATTTGGTTATAGGAATCGGCAAAGGCCGCGGTAATCACCTTGCCCTCCGGTGTGTTGGTGAAGGCGCCGACACCCCCCCCGGCGCCACCGCCGAAGGCTCCCCCCATGAGGTTGAAATCCGTATTGCGGGCATTGCCCACCGAAGCGGCCACCTGCACGGAGGAGCGGTTGTCGATCAGTAGCAGCGTGGTGGCGGCTTCATTGGATTTGATGCCACCGGCCACGGCGCCGATCACCCTGCCGCTGGAGCCACCGATCAAGCCGCCCAGGGCGCCCCCCATCCCTCCGGTGCCCTTTTCGGCAAACTGGATGCTGGGGCTCATGGTGTAGTCCGCGGCAACCATCTGCCCGGCGCCGAAGTTGCTGCCGGCGCGCAGTTCGCCGGAGTCCTCGAGGCCCCTTTCCTGCATCAGGTTGCCCATGGCCTGACCGCGCTCCACCACCACGAAACAATTGGACTGTTGAATCATCATGCGCAACACCGGAACCGTGCTGCCAAGCTGGGGATAGCGGCTTGCATAGACACCCCACCAGGAGGAGGAGGTATCCTCCACCACCGCCAGGGTGCCGAGGGATTCTGGGCAGTACTCCAACTCGGGATTGCCACCCTGGGCGCTGGCGCCACCCGCAGCACCGGTCGCGGTCATGCCGCTGGCGCCCCCCTGTCTCGGGGTGCTGGAGGCACTCGCCAGGGTGGCGCAGAGAAACAGCGACAGAACGAAAACCAAACCTGATTTTTTCATGATGTTTTCCTTTCAACCACTTGTTTTTGAATAAATAGTTAATTAGACATCCCAAGGGATCGTCCGGGACTCCCTTGAAGTGTAGTCGCTGTTGGATGCCGTGCAATCACAGGTGATCGCAGACATGGGTCGAAACATCATCATC
>JBJHDJ010000391.1:0-2955 GCA_050486485.1 Porticoccaceae bacterium | reverse complement strand
CTCATTGGCATTGCTCCTGCAAGTTGGATTATTTAGGGCCTGTTCACAATGGCACTGACTCAAGCCCCTCTACGGTAGTAGGGCGGGCCACGAAGTCCAAAATGGCTTAAATCAGTGCCATTCCGGGCCTGTTCACACTAATTTACGGAACATCTAAAAAACTGCGCGCCCTGGCGCTGCTGGCTTTCGCGGCAACCGCGCAAACGCGGCTCGGCCACTGCACCTGCACTCATATCGAACTTTCAGCCTTTCCTGGCGGCCATGGCCGCCAATTGCTCCGGCGTCGCCTCCGTCTGGTATTTTTCCTTCCACTCGCCGTAGGGCATGCCGTAGACGATCTCCCGGGCGGTTTCGTAATCGATGGTCTCGCCACGCTCCTCGGCGGCCGCCACATACCACTTGGCCAGGCAATTGCGGCAGAAGTCGGCGAGCAGCATCAGGTCGATATTCTGCACTTCCTTGTGACTGTCGAGATGGCGCAGCAAGCGGCGGAATACCGCCGCCTCGATGTCGGTGCGGTTGTCGGGACGGGTCATTACTTAACCTCCTCGCCGCGGGCCTGCTTGTCGGCGTGATAGGACGAGCGCACCAGGGGGCCCGAGGCGACATGGCGAAAGCCTATGGAATAGGCATAGTCGGCATACTCGGCGAACTCGTCCGGGTGAACGAAACGATCCACCGCCAGGTGGTTGCGGGACGGCTGCAGGTACTGGCCGACGGTGAGCATGTCGACACCGTGGGCGCGCAGGTCGTCGAGCACCGCCAGTAGTTCCTCGCGGGTTTCCCCCAGCCCCACCATCAACCCGGACTTGGTGGGCACGGCGGGATTGCGGGCCTTGTATTCCTTCATCAATTTCAGGGACCAGCGATAGTTGGCGCCGGGCCGCACTTCCCGGTAGAGCCGGGGCACGGTCTCCAGGTTGTGGTTGAACACATCCGGCGGTGTCGCGGTCAAGGCCTCCAGGGCCGGCTCCATGCGGCCGCGGAAGTCCGGCACCAGCACCTCGATCTGGAGATTCGGGGACAGGGCGCGGGCCTCGCGGATGCAATCGGCGAAGTGGCCGGCGCCGCCGTCCCGCAGGTCATCCCGGTCCACGGAGGTGATCACCACATACCTGAGCTGCATCTCGGCGATGGCCTGCGCCAGGTGACGGGGCTCACCCCCGTCCAGGGGCAGGGGCTTGCCATGACCCACATCGCAGAACGGGCAGCGCCGCGTGCAGATCTCCCCCATGATCATGAAGGTGGCGGTACCGCCGCTGAAACACTCACTGAGATTCGGGCAACTGGCTTCCTCGCACACCGTGGCCAGCTTGTGGGCGCGCAGGATGCCTTTGATGCGCTCCACTTGCGGTGAGGCGCTGATGCGCACCCTGAGCCACTCGGGCTTGCGGGGAATGTTCTCCGTGGGGATCACCTTGACGGGAATGCGTTCCACCTTGTCGGCGCTGCGCAGCTTTTCCCCCTGTTCCAGGCGCCGGGTGCGCTTGACCGGGGTGATATCCACCTTACTCATGGACGGTCTCCGCGAGAATGTCGAGGGGGTCGGCTGCTTCCACCAGGGAGTCATAGCCCAGCGCGGCGCACAGGTGGGGCAGCAGCGCCGCTTCCACCGCCGCCATGTCAGGGGCGCCAGCGGCGGGCAGCAGATCGGCGATGCGCGTCATCTCCAACCCCTGGAAACCGCAGGGATTGATGCGCTGAAAAGGTGACAGATCCATGTCCACATTGAGGGACAGACCGTGGTAGCTGCAGCCGCGGCGGATGCGGATACCCAGGGAGGCGATCTTGGCCTCGCCCCGCTCCCTCTCCACATAGACACCGGGGGCATCGGGCTTGGCCCGGGCGCGGATGCCGTAGTCACCCAGGGTGGCGATGATGGCGCTCTCGATGGCGCTCACCAGTTGGCGCACGCCCATGTCCCGGCGGCGCAGGTCAATCATCGGGTAGCCGACGATCTGGCCCGGGCCGTGATAGGTCACCTGCCCGCCGCGATCCACCTGCACCACGGGAATATCCCCCGGCATCAGCAGGTGTTCCTCCTTGCCGGCCTGGCCCTGGGTGAACACCGGGTCGTGTTCCACCAGCCACAGCTCGTCGGCGGTGGATTCATCGCGGGCATCGGTGAAGGCCTTCATGGCCTCGAACACGGGGCCGTAGGGCTGGCGCTCGAGGCGGCGCAGGCGCAGGGTTGTCGGGTGGTCGCTCATTCACAGCACCATTTGCACATGTTCGCTCGTCTTCAGGTCCGCAAAGATGGCCTGCAATTGGGGCACCCCGGTGGCTGTGATGGTGACCGTGATGGACTGGAAGCGGCCATTGCGACTGTCCCGCACCACCACGGCGCCCTGATCGAAACCGGGGGCATGGCGCTCCATGACCACCAGCACATGATCGCGGAAAGCCTCGCAGGCGTTGCCCATCACCTTGACGGGATAGTCGCAGGGAAACTCGATGCGGGGAGGCTCGGTGTCGCTCATTCCCGGGCTGCTAGCTGAACAGGTTGATGAAAAACAGCATAACCGCGTCCCACAGGCGATTGAACAGTCCCGAACGGGGCACCGCCTGGGCCGCCACCACGGGCACTTCCTGCAGCAGCTTGTCCTGGTAGAAAACCCGTGCCTTGCCCAGTTGCTGCCCCTGTTCGATGGGCGCCCTGAGCAGGGGCTCGAGGTCGAGCTCGGTGGTCAGCGCATCCCTGGAACCGCGGGGGATGGTGGCGGTGACATCCTCGGGAGCCGCCAGATCCAGGTAGCGCTGCTCGCCATACCACACACGGTTGTCGGTGGAGAGAATCTCGCCGGCGGACATGATGCGGGCGGTTTCGTAGTAGCGGAAGCCGTAGGTCAGCAGGGTGCGCGAGGCGTTGGCCCGGGCGGTGGTGCTGGCGGTGCCCATCACCACGGTAATCAAGCGCATGTCGTCGCGCTGGGCGGAGGCCACCAGACAATAGCC
>JBJHDJ010000390.1:0-2976 GCA_050486485.1 Porticoccaceae bacterium | reverse complement strand
GACGCTGGCGCCCTCCCCGGCCATGGCCTCGGCGATACCCCGGCCGATACCCGTCCCGGCCCCGGTGATCAGCGCCACCTTGCCCTGAAGTCGTGCCATGAAAAGCTTCTGTCGTTACTCTTGTTGGTGGCAAGTGTATGTCACCTGCCCCTCCCTTGAACACCGCCGATCGTTCAGCGCATACTGAATCGCCTGCCCGACACCTGTCTATCAAGGATAACAACCACCATGAAATTCGGTCTCATCCCCATCAATATCGGTGTCTCCAGTTTCGAGGAAGTTGCCGGCATCGCCCGTCGCGCGGAAGCGGCGGGCGTCGAATCCGTGTGGACAGCGGAGCACATCATCGCGCCGGTGGTGATGGACTCCGACTACCCCTACACGGAGTCGGGTGAAATGCCCATCGACCCCAAGGAGAACTTCTTCGACCCGCTGGTCACCCTGGCGACGGTGGCCGCCGTCACCACCGAACTCAGAATCGGCACCGGCATCAGCATCCTGCCGATGACCAATCCCCTGCTGATGGCCAAGCAGGCGGCCTCCCTGGATGTGCTCAGCAACGGGCGGCTGCTGCTGGGCCTGGGCCTGGGCTGGATGCGGGAGGAATTCCACGCCATGGGGACGCCCTACGAGCGGCGCGGCGCACGCTTCGACGACTACCTGCAGGCCATGCGCAAGGTGTGGTCGGGGGAGTTGGTGGAGCACGATGGCGAGTTTGTCCAATGGCACGGTTTTGTCAGCAACCCCACGCCGCTGCGCAAGTCCCGGCTGCCGGTACTGATCGGCGGTCATGCCGGCAAGGCGTTTCACCGCGCCGCGCTGTACGGCGATGGCTGGTATCCCGCCATCTACAGCGCCGAGGAACTGGCCCCCAATATCGACAAGTTGCGGGCCGCCTGCGAGGAGGTGGGCAGGGATTTTGGCGAGATCGAAATCACCAGTGTGTGGGCCAATACCGGGGGCCTGGACGAGATTCGGCGCCTGGAGGATCTGGGGGTGAGCCGCGTGACGATACCCATCCCCAGCCTGCCCGGCGCCCCCCTGGACGGTATCGACTGGCTGGCGGACAATGTCATCGCCCGGCTGTGACCAGCCTACCCCTTCCCAGCCCCTTTGCAATCCACGAACGGCGGCATCCGGGCGACGGGTCGGACCGCACGATACAGGAGTCACCCTCGCCATGATCTTCAAAAACCTCTACCAGAACGCCTATGTCACCCGCGATCTCGACAAGGCGGTGGCGCTGTTCAAGCGGGAATATGGCGTCGCCGAGTTCATCCATTTCGAGCCGGACATGGAAGTGATCACCCCCTCGGGCCCCGCCCACCTGCGTTGCCGCGCCGCCCTCGGCTGGGTGGATGAACACTTCCAGATCGAGGTGATACAGCCCCTCGACGGGGGTATCGATGTCTATTCCAGCTTTCTGCCGGACGATGATTCCCCGCGATTCCACCATGTGGCCATGCGTTGCGATGATTGGCGGCGCATGCGCGCGGATATCGACGCCAGGGGTTGGGTGGTGGCCTATGAAGGGCACATGGAGGGGCTGAGTTTCATCTATGTGGATGCCAGGGACAATGTGGGCCACTATCTGGAATATGTGTGGGCCACCCCCGACATGTGGAGAGCCATAGGCGCGCAATGACGGGGTTGCTGCATTCCCTGCTGCGCCAGGGGTTGGAAAGCCTCAGGGATCTCTCCCCCGTGGTGCTGGTGATTGCCTTTTTTCAACTGGTCGTCATTCGCCAGCCGCTGCCCGACAGCCTGCCTCTGGCGGATCTGCTGGCCGGGCTGGTGTTCGTGGTGATCGGTCTCACCCTGTTTATCCAGGGGCTTCAACTCGGCCTGTTCCCCATGGGCGAGAATCTGGCCCGTGCCTTTGCCAGCAGGGGCTCGGTATTCTGGCTGTTCCTCTTTGCCTTCGCCCTCGGGTTTGGCACCACCATTGCCGAGCCGGCCCTGATTGCCGTCGCCGGCAAGGCGGCGGTGATCATGGCGGAGAACGGCATCATCACCGACAGCGGCGCCAGCCAGGCAGCTTTCGCCCTGCAATTGCGCGTGGTGGTGGCCCTGTCCGTGGGCCTGGCGGTGATGATCGGGGTTTTGCGCATCCTCAAAGGGTGGCCCCTGCATGTCATGATCATTGCCGGTTATGGCCTGGTCATGGCGCTGACCTGGATCGCGCCGGAGGAGATCGTCGGCATCGCCTACGACTCCGGCGGCGTGACCACTTCCACCATCACCGTGCCGCTGGTCACCGCCCTGGGGGTGGGCCTCGCCACCGCCATCAAGGGCCGCAACCCCATGCTCGACGGTTTCGGCCTGATCGCCTTCGCCTCGGTGATGCCCATCATCTTCGTGCTGTGCTTTGGCCTGCTGGCGCTGTGACGGGGGCACGACGATGAACTTCATCACCATACTCGCCGATACCCTGATGGACCTCGCGGCCATCGTCGCCGTGGTGTTTGGCTTCCAGTACCTGGTGATTCGCAAAAAAGTGATACACCTGGCGCGGGTGCTGGCGGGGTTCACCATGGTACTGGTGGGCCTGGCCTGCTTTCTGTTGGGTCTGGAACTGGCACTGTTTCCTCTGGGAGAAATGATGGCCGCGCAACTGGCGTCCCGGGATATCCTGCCGCAACTGGCGGACGGCGTTACCCGGCATTGGCGGGATTATTACTGGATCTACCTGTTCGCCTTCACCATCGGCGCCAGCACCACCATTGCCGAACCGGCGCTGATCGCCGTGTCGCTGAAAGCCGGGGACATTTCCGGCGGCACCGTCAACCCGCTGATGCTGCGCATTTCCGTGGCCCTGGGCATGGCCCTGGGCATCACCCTTGGCACGCTGCGCATTGTCATGGGGTGGCCCCTGCACTGGCTGATCCTTGGCGCCTATGCCCTGGTGATCCTGCAAACCCTGTTGGCGCCCCGCAAGATCATCCCCCTGGCCTATGATTCAGGGGGGGTAACCAC
>JBJHDJ010000389.1:0-3002 GCA_050486485.1 Porticoccaceae bacterium | reverse complement strand
TTGGGATCGGACAGCGTCCAGGGCAGCTTGCCATTGAACAGGTTGATGTCGATAAAGGCATAGGCGGAGCCAAGGATATTGCCCCACTTGTGCTGGGCCGGGCCGAAATTGCGCTGCAAGTGCAGTTCCTGGTAGGCCCACGAGGCTTCGAAGGCGCTCTTGTAATCCACTTCCTCGCCGGTTTTGCCCGCGGCGATGGCCTCGGCCACCAGCTCCGCGGCGATCATGCCGGACTTCATGGCGGTGTGGCTGCCCTTGATCTTGGCGAAATTGAGGGTACCGGCATCGTCGCCGATCAACAGGCCGCCGGGGAAGGACATCCTGGGCAGGGACTGGATCCCTCCCTTGACGATGGCGCGGGCGCCATAGGAGATGCGCTCTCCGCCTTCCAGGTACTGGCGGATCACCGGGTGAGTCTTGTAGCGCTGGAATTCGTCAAAGGGGCTGACATGGGGGTTGCTGTAGGACAGGTCGGTGATCAGGCCCACCGCCACCTGGTTGTCCTCCAGGTGATAGAGGAAGCCACCGCCGAAGGAACCGCTCTCGTCAAGGGGCCAGCCGGCGGAATGCACCACCAGCCCTTGTTTATGTTTCTCCGCAGGAACCCTCCACAACTCCTTGATTCCTATTCCATAGTGCTGTGGCTCAGCGCCCTCCGACAGCTTGAAATTCTCGATCAGTCGCTTGCCGAGGTGGCCGCGGCAGCCTTCGGCGAACAGGGTGTATTTGCCGTGCAGTTCCATGCCCGGGGTGTGGCTGTCGGTGGGTTCGCCGTCGTGGCCAATGCCCATGTCACCGATGAGAATGCCCTTCACGGAACCATCCTCGTTGTACACCACATCGGCGGCGGCGAAGCCGGGGAAAATCTCCACCCCCAGAGCCTCGGCCTGCTCGGCCAGCCAGCGGCACAGGTTGCCCAGGCTGATGATGTAATTGCCCTCGTTATGCATGGTCTTGGGGGCGAAAATATGGGGTACCTTGATGCTGGAGTCGGGACCGCGCAACACGAAAATATCATCGCCGGACACCGGAGTGAGCAGGGGCGCACCCTGATCCTTCCAGTCTGGAAACAGCTCCTGGAGGGCGCGGGGCTCGAACACGGCGCCGGAGAGGATATGAGCACCCACTTCCGAGCCTTTCTCCACCACGCAGACGCTCAATTCCGGATTGATCTGGCGCAGTTTGCAGGCAGCCGCCAGGCCGGATGGACCAGCCCCCACGATGACGACATCGTATTCCATTGATTCGCGTTCCACGGAAACCTCCTGCTAGGGGACAAATGACAAGGGGGTGGATTTTATACGCAATGGGTATGCGATTCTAGCGAACGCCCTGGGGTGGGCGGATCAGGGTAGCAGGGTATGGACCATGGCCGCGCACGGCTGTTGGGCTGGGGAGTGCAATCTCGCCGCCACGAATGTTATCAGTGGAGAGATAACCGGTTGGGCTGATCAGCGGCGGTTGCGCTGTTCCTCCTGCTCCAGGCGGTAGCGGCGCTTTTCTTCCGGGGACATCTTGTCCCAGCGCTCGCGGATTTCACGGCGGCGTTCCGCCGGCATGCTCTCGTAGTCCTCCTGGGCCTTGCGCAGGCGGCGCTGCTCGCGGGCGGGCAGCGAGTCGTACTGGGCCTTGCGGCGGCGCACTTCCTCGCGCTCCTCGGGCGTCATGTCCTGCCAGCGCTTGCCGCTGGATGCCAGCAACAGATGGGCCTGGTGAAACTCAGGCTCCCAGCGCGGGTGGTCCGCCCGGACTGGATTGGCCAGGGCGCCGACCGGCACCATCACAGCCAACAGTAAAACCGTGAGCCAGGCCCGGAACATGTCAGCTCCTCCTGCCGGCGTCGCTTTCCGCCAGCCAGTAGTAAAACTCCAGATCCTGGTAAAAGGAGGCATTATCGGGACTGATGTCCTGGCCGTTCTGGTCGTTGAGGGGGGAAACCACCAGCACCAGGGCGACGATGGACGCGGTCACCATGCCCATGGCCGGCACCATCAGTCGCGGCAGCCGGGACTGGCGGCCGCGCTCCAGGGCGGACGCCCTGGCCATCCGCAGCCGGCGCAGGGTACCGGTGTCCAGTTCCCGCTCGGCATCCAGCAATTGCTGGCGAAGGTCGTGTTCGAGTTCATTCATGATAGTGCTCCTTCAAGGCCCCTTGAAGCGCTTGTAATGCACGAAAATAATGGGTTTTGACACTTCCTTCCGAACACTTCATGGCGGTTGCCGTGTCCGCCGTGGACAAGCCTTCCCAACAGCGGTGCATGAAGGCTTCCCGCTGACGGCGGGGCAGGGCCGCCACGGCATCGCTCAGGGCTTCCATGCTCCGCCGCGACGCCAGGCTGGTCTCGGGGTTGTTACCCGGCACATCCGCCACCTGCTGGAAGGGGTCGCTGTCATCCTCGGGATCGAAGGAAGATCGCAGCCAGCCGCCAAAACGGTTGCGCACCTTGCGGTAGCGATAAATGTCCCGGATACGGTTCTGCAGTACCCTGAAGAACAGGGGCCGCCATTCATCGTTGGGTTTGTCGCGGTACTTGCGCACCATCACCAGCATGGCGTCCTGCACGCTGTCCAGGGCGTCGTCCTCGTTGCCCAGGGCCATGCGGGCCATGAGAAACGCCCTGCGCTCCACCGAGGCCAGGAAGCCGTCGAGATCCTGGTACAGGGTCTCGGTATCGGCAAATTCGGCGTTGTTCACAATGGGTATTTCCATTGCTTGTCACCGCCGATTGTCGCAAAGGTGACGGTCATGGTGGACTGTCTCTCCCGGCAGGCAGTGGCCGAGGCAAAGGTGCCGGTAAATCATACCGCCATGGACCAACCTCGGCCACGGTACCGCAAGGGTAGCGCTGAGAAGTGCCATCATAGCCGTCCTCGCCTCGTTGAAGTCTCTCAGGCCACATAACGATAAAGATCCTGTACGGTTGACCAGGCGATGATGGGAGTCATGGGATCAAGAATACTCAGGCTTGACGGAAATGCCACTGAATCAAGCCCGTTCCTTC
>JBJHDJ010000388.1:0-3004 GCA_050486485.1 Porticoccaceae bacterium | reverse complement strand
CAATTTGGCCAGTTTTAATTGTATTTTTCGGCCACTTGCTAGGGGGAAGAGTTCCCCCCTTCCTGGCGTGCAAATAGGCCTCGAACTGATGGGCGCCAGCAGGCTCTGCCGGCGCGAAGGAGGCCATGGCCACCCCGGTGGCGAGATAGCCGGTTAATGAGCAACACCCGGAAAAGCACATGTATCCCGCATGTATCCCGCATGTATCCCGCATGTATCCCGAGATTTTTTAATATAGGATTAACTATTAGAAAACAATAGGTTAGAAAGATTATTGCGTTCCGCCTCTGGGCACCATACAAATCAAAGACTTACAGATTATCCTGCAAACCCAGCTGGCCCAAATTTTCATCGTGTAGCCAGTAGACATCCATACCCTGCGCAAAGGGTATGGAATCGCTTACTCCCCCCCCACCTGCATGGAGAGCACACGACTTGGTATTCTCACAGCCCTAGCCTGGAAGTAGCGCCTGTGCCCAACCTTCAGAACCCACTGCACTCGAGACTCACCACACCCCACCCTCAAGCATATTCCTCTAAAGTGCCTTGGTACCCCGGCATCTCGGGTAAGACGAACAACCCCAAAAAGCACTTCCCGCATTTGCGCCCTTTCGAGCAATTCTCTTCACCATCTCCGAACCACAAGCCGGACAACTCGGTGTGTTAGTCTCAGCAATCTCTGGCATTTGTATAGAATCAATATCCGGGATACGGTCTCCAATCCTGGATAGAAGAGCCGCGCCATCGATCAGATGGATATTGGTGCCCCTGGCAAAGTCCTTGGCCGGTTTCGTGAATTCACCGGAGGTCACCACGAATCCGCCTACCGCGCCCTGGATGGATATTGCCCCCAACAATTCCCGAACCACAGGCAGGCCCACCTGCGTCGCCCGCCACTGCTTACACTGCACCAAGTACTTCTCTCGATCCTTATAGACAGTCACATCGACCCCACCATCTGGACCCGCCTGGGCGTCCTGCCTTACGGAGTATCCCTGTCGCCTGAAGTATTCGGCCACCAGCAACTCGAACTGTTGCCAGGACAACCCTCGCAGGGTTGGGATATTCGTGCTTTCCCGGACCTTGCCATAGAGCCGCTTTCTTTTGGCACTGACGATGGCGGACACGGCGGAGCCCGCCAAAAAGATTATGGGCAGGGCAAATTTGAGCACGCCCGCGAGGCCAACACCGATATTGCCAAGAACGAAACCTGTGTCGATCACTCCCTGCCCGGAGGGTGGCTCTACACTTTTCCCCGAGAAATAATCCAGCAGGATGTAGGACACCACTGCCAGCACCACCCCAACCCACCATGGCAGTGTGGAGGTAATATTCAGTAGATCTTCAAAAATCGAGGTGCGCCGGGCCATCCTTGGTTACTCCAATTAAAGTGCTTTCATGTCCGCGGAAAAAACCTTGCGAAAGCTTTCAAGTCCTTCAATTATCCAGTCTTGCCGGGCATATCGACCTCTCATTCAACCCTCTCAAAAGTGGCAGTTCGGTCATATGCCAGCGGCGAGGATGGGAGTGCGGAAACCCCGTGATGCGCGATGACATCGTCCACTTTAGCGGGCTCCCCTAACACGACGTCCCAGCACCAGGTGCCAAATCCTCCCCGCGTATTAACCGACTTTACCCAGGCATCCAGCGCCATGCGCTTGGCCCTGTTCTGGTCCGAGTCCTCTCCCTTGATTTCCAACGCCATATGCTTGCCGTTAGCCAAGCGAATCAGATAGTCGGGCACAAAACGGCGCCGGCTGCCCCGCCACAGGTAGTAGACCTGGAACCCCAAGTGGTCATTCTTGGCGTAGCAGGCCACATCTTGGCGCTTTTCCAACACCTTGGTGGCGTAGTCCTCCCAGGTGCTGTCCGCCACCGCATGGCTGATTTGGGATTTTTCTGTCTCCATGCAGTGCTTGGTGGTGTACCAGGTGCGCATAAGTCGCGTCGAACCAATGGGGAATTCCGGGTCGAACACTGGCTCCAACCGCTCGGCGTTCTGCTGCTGGATATGGGTGATGACATGGCCCACGATGGTATCGATGGACAGGGCCACCAGGATGCGCTTGCGCAGGGGTTCCTGGTGGAACAGGGACGGAATATCCAGCCGGTCGGAGTTGTAGAACTGCTCCACCAGCCCGATCAGCTGCTGAATCAGGTACTCCTGACCGGCATGGTAGCCCCCCTTGAGTTCGGCATAGGCCTTGCGGGCCGCCAGAAACAGCAGCCGTTGGAGGCGAAATTCCTCTGGCAACCTTTCCAGGTCGATGGTGACGGCCTTGGCCAGATCGGCCGCACCCCCCAGGGCGGGCGCGAGGTCGGCGGCCACATGTATCTGGGCAGGGTCCAATTTGAGTACTGGCATCCTGGACCAATCGAGGGTCAACTCGGGCCTTACCACAACATCCACCCTCAGCACATTGGGCCAGGTGATTTCCATCTCGCCACGGTCCTTGAGGGCTTCAATCTGGGTGCTACTTTTGGGCGGCGGTGGCGCCTCGCCGGAGTCGTCCACATCCTGGAAAATCGACAGCGGCACGCCGAAGACATTGACATACTCCGCCTTGAATAGCTCTCGCTCTTGACCGTCCGGGCACAGCACCCGCTCGGTATCGTAGGACACCCGTCGCAAGCCCCGGCCGATCACCTGCTCGCACAGTAGCTGGCTGGTGAAGGCCCGCAACCCCATGATGTGGGTGACATTCTTGGCATCCCAGCCTTCGCTGAGCATGGCCACGGAAATGACATTCTGCAGATCCTGCCCGGCGGTACCGCGCTTGCCGACATTATCGACAATGGCCCGCAGCAACTCCTCCTTCTTCATCGCCCGCAGCTCCACCTTGCGGGACTCGGGGATGGCGGCGGCCTCCACAATTTCCCGCAGCACCTCCTCATATTCCTTGTTGGCGGTGGCGGTTTCACCCATTTCCGCCTTATCCAGTACTTTCGAATCCACCCTCAGGGTGCGCTCCGGGGCCTTCAGCTCCGGCCAATAGGCATCCCC
>JBJHDJ010000387.1:0-3006 GCA_050486485.1 Porticoccaceae bacterium | reverse complement strand
CCCAGCTCGGCGCCCAGGGTCATGTACTCGTAACCGGATGCGCCGGCCACGTTGTTGTAGTAGCCGAAGCTGACAGGACCATAGGCGAGACCCAGGACCACTTCAGTGAGGTCGCCGAAGCGGGTGTTGGGGCCGTTGCCAATGGTGCTGGTGGTGGGATAGTTGTAGTTCCACACGCTCAGGTCGATGGCCAGACCACCCACCTCGAAACCGTAGCCGGCATAGAGATCGTATTCGCTACCGGCAGCGGTGTCACCGGAGGAACCCCAGATGCCCACATAGGCGCCGGCCATGCCCACTTCCAGATCACCGGATACCGCCGGGGTGCCGGAACCCAGGTCAAAGCCGCGCCACAGGTAGCTGCTCGCCACAGCCGCGGAAGCTGACACCTCTGGCTCCGCCACAGCGTGGCTGGATACGGCAAACCCAGCCGTGGCCAATACCGCCGCCGCCACTGAATTGCTCAACGCTTTTTTGGTCAATTTCATCGGTCGTTCTCCTCATTGCATTGTTGGTGTGTCAAACCCGCGGCTATGCGCCTCATGTGTCTAACACCACTAACAAAGCAAGACCGATGCCAACTTTTCATTTTCTTTTTTATTTCAACAGTTAGTGACCCCCTGGGTGTGCTGGTGGCGGGTTCAATGAGGTTCGCCCCCAATCGCGCACCAATATGGTGCTTGGCTCGCGGGCACTCACAAAAAAGGCGCCCCGTTGGGGCGCCTTGGCTTGGATCCAGCAATCCTACTGGCTTTCCAGCTTCTCCATTCTCTCCTGCAGGGCCCGCAACTGCTCCCGCAACAGGCGAATCTCCTGTTCCGCCTCCTGGGACGGCTGGGCCTGCTGGGCGGGCCTTATGCCGCTGAAACCCTCGAAGCCACCCTCCTGTATCAACGAAGGGTCGAAACCGGTGAACTGGCCACCAATGAACACCTGGCCAAAACGGCCACCATCCCCGGGGTCGCCAGGCACACCGGCACGACCGGCGCGACCGCCCCCCACCCAGCGGCGGGTTCCCGTGAGAGTCTTGCCGGAAACAAACTGACCGTCGGCCCCTTCACCGCCCTCGCCACCGGCGCCACCCGGGCCACCCTTGCCGGGCCTGGTGGATACCCGTACACCGGCGGTGAGCACGGACACATCCCGCTCCCCATCGAAGGACGATACGCTAACGACCACATTGCCCCCGTCGCCGCCCTGGCCGCCGACGCCACCGGCGCCGCCCGTGCCGCCACTGGGGGGGCTGCAGTTGAGAATGCCGCCGCCCTGCTGGCCGCGACCGCCCTTGCCACCGGGTCCACCGTCACCACCATCGGCAATGATTTGCAGGCTGCCGATGCGCCTGGCATCGAGACCCAGGTAAATATCCACGCCGCGGCTGCCGGTGGCGCCGGGCTCACCACTGTTGCCACCCTTGCCGGAACGACAGGACGCGGCGCGATCGGCGTGTTCCTCACCGGGACTTCCCTCACTGCCAGGATTGCCGCGACCGTCGATGACCACGCCGTGGCCAATGGTGGCGTCGCGGGCCAGCAGCTCCCAGTGGGAAACTCCCTCGGCGAACTGGATGCGGGCGTTGTCGCCGATCACCAGTCGTTCGAGGGACAGGCTGACCTGATCCTCGGTGACGGTGTAGGTTTCGTCCTTGCCGATGACGAGCTCGGCGGAAAGCACTGTCGATGGCAACAGAACGAACAGAAGGGAAACAAGCAAGCGCTTCATGGGTGATTCCGGGGTGACTGTGGACGAGAGTGCATCATTCTAGGGCAAAAGCGGGTATTACACACTCAGGTACTCCCGCACCACCTGGTCCCCCAGGTCCGCCATGGCCCCCTCGGCCACCTTGCGGCCCTTGCTGAGGATGTGGAAACTGCTGGCCACCTGGCGGGCGAATGGCAGCTTCTGTTCAACCAGAAGCACCGTGAGGCCGATCTCGGCGTTGAGTTTTTTGATCACCTCGCCGATCTCCCGCACGATATTGGGCTGAATGCCCTCGGTGGGCTCGTCGAGGATCAACAGTTTTGGGTCCAGCACCAGGGCGCGACCGATGGCCAACTGTTGTTGCTGCCCTCCGGAGAGATCGCCGCCGCGGCGGTTTTTCATATCCTTGAGCACGGGGAAAAGCTCGTAAACCACCGAGGGTATGCGTCGCAGCCCGTCGCTTCTGCCGGCCAGGGCCACCTTGAGGTTCTCCTCCACGGTGAGCAGCGGGAAGATTTCCCGGCCCTGGGGCACATAGCCGATGCCGGCCCGCACCCGCCTTTCGATGGACAACCTGTCCAGCGACCGACCGTCGAATTGAATCGACCCGCTCTTGACGGGCAACAGCCCCAGCAGGCATTTCAGCAGCGTGGTCTTGCCCACCCCGTTGCGCCCCATCAGACAGGCGCAGGCGCCGCCGGGAATGTCCAGGTCGATGTCCCAGAGGATGTGACTCTGGCCATAGAATTGGTTGATGCCTTGAAGTTGTAGCATGGATCTATCTCGCTGGCGCTCGAGGGTCTGACGCTGGACGTCTGACGTCTGACGCCTTGGTGTGGCACTTGATGATTAACCCGCCTTGAATAACCACCGGGGTACAGTTGGTATCGTGCATTTCGACATTCCTCCATCTTGGCGTCCGACGTCAGACATCAGACCTTTCATTCATTCCCCCAAATAAACCTCAACCACCTTGGGATCATTCTGCACCTGATCCATGGTGCCCTCGGCGAGCACCGAGCCCTGGTGCAACACCGTCACCTTGCGGGCAATGGAGCGCACGAAGGCCATGTCGTGTTCCACCACGATCACCGAATGCTTGCCTTCCAGGGAGGTGAGCAGCTCCGCCGTGCGCTCGGTCTCCTCGCCGGTCATGCCCGCCACCGGTTCATCCACCAGCAGGATGCGCGGGTTCTGCATCAACAACATGCCGATTTCCAGCCACTGTTTCTGGCCGTGGGAGAGAATGCCCGCCAGGCGATGCACCTGCTCCTGCAAGCGAATCAGCGCCAGCACCTCGTCGAT
>JBJHDJ010000386.1:0-3010 GCA_050486485.1 Porticoccaceae bacterium | reverse complement strand
GCCTACTGTTATCTGCCGCTGTTGGAGGAGATGGGGTTCATGCCCTCCAAGAAGTACGCGGACGGCTACGAAATCTACGATTACATGAAGCAGATCGCCCAGCGTCACGATCTCGAGCGCGGGGCCTTGTTCCACACCCTGGTCACCGCCATGCGCTGGGATGACGATATCAAGCGCTGGCGCATCAGCACCAACCGGGGCGATGAGCTCCGCGCCCGCTTCGTGATCATGGCCAATGGCCTGCTGAACATTCCCAAGTTGCCGAGGATTCCCGGCATCCACGATTTCAAGGGCCGGATGTTCCACACCTCCCGGTGGGAATACGACTACACCGGCGGCAGCTACCGCAACCCGGTGCTCGACAAACTGGGGGACAAGAAGGTGGCCATCATCGGCACCGGCGCCACCGCCATCCAGGCGATTCCCTACCTGGGCCGCTACGCCAAGCAGCTTTATGTGCTGCAACGAACCCCGTCCCCGGTGGATCAGCGCAACAACCTGCCCACCGACCCGGAGTGGGCGAAAAGCCTGAAGCCCGGCTGGCAGAAGGAGCGGGTGGACAACTTTCAACGCGCCGCCGTGGAAGGGCGCCTGCTTCCCGGCGAGGACGATCTGGTGTGCGATTTCTGGACCGAGATCAGCCGCAACATGGCTGAGGAACTGCGCGCCGAGGGTACCGAGGAAAGTATCTCCCTCGAGGATTACTTTGCCCGCCGCGAACTGATGGACTTCCGGGTGATGGAGCGCATGCGCCGCCGCGTGGACAGTCTGGTGAAGGACCGGGAGACCGCCGAGGCCCTCAAGGTCTGGTACCGGTTCCTGTGCAAGCGGCCCCTGTCCAACGACGACTACTACGACACTTTCAACCGGCCCAATGTCAAACTCGTCGATGTGTCGGATACCCAGGGGGTGGAGCGCATGACGGAGAACGGCTTTGTCGCCCACGGCCAGGAATACGACATCGATTGCATGATTTTCGCCAGCGGCTTCGAGGTGACCAGCGACCTCGACCGCCGCTGGGGCATCGATGTCTACGAGGGCCGCGACGGGGTCTCCATCTACGACCACTGGTCCCACGGCTACAAGACCCTGCACGGCATCATGACCACCAATTTCCCCAACCAGTTCTTCATCGGTTACTACCAGGGGGGGCTGAATGGCTCCACCACGGAGCAATACGGTTGCCAGGGATATCACATCGCCTACATCATCGCCGAAACTCTCAAGCGCGGCGCCGTGTCCGTGGAACCCAGCAGGGAAGCCGAGGAGGCCTATGTCAAGCACTTCCGCGAGGTGGCCATCGACCTGTCGGAATTTCTCCACCAGTGCCCCCCCAGCTACTACAACAACGAAGGGCAGAAATACACCGACGAGAAGGGGGAACAGAAGTTCCGCTTCTATCTCGGCGAGACCTATGGCTTGGGCTGGTACGCCTTCGAGGATTGGATGCGGAAGTGGCGGGACAAGGGCGATCTCGAGGGACTGGTGCTGGAGCCTGCCCAGGTTGCCGAGGAAGTCGACGAGCGCTAAAGTCATTGAGTGGCGGGATTCGATCCCGTCGGCGCAGGGTCCTCCGCGCCCCTGAGCGGGTGCCGTGGGTACTGCCAAGATACTATTAACAGGGTGGGGGCGACTGGCTCCTGTCCTGTTTCGTTCAGCGGGTAGGAGTATGTCATGAACAAGCAGGCCGATATCAATGTGAAAGAACTGACCGACGAGGATCTGGGCGAACCCTTGACCTATCCCGTCGATGCCTTCATCTCCCGGGAATACGCCGCGGACGAGGCCGAGTTGCTGTGGTCCAAGGTATGGCAGATGGCCGCGCGCCTGGAGGACATTCCCGAGCCGGGGATGTTCATCACCTACAACATCATGGACGAGTCCATCATCATCGTGCGCACCGGGCCGGACACTCTCAAGGCCTATTACAATGTCTGTCCCCATCGCGGCCGCCAGCTGGTCAACACGCCGGATGATGTCAACTGCGTGATTGGCCGCAAGAAGAATTTCGTGTGCGGCTTCCACGGCTGGACGTTCAACCTGGAGGGCGAGAATACCTATATCCTCGACAAGGAGGATTGGAAAGGCGCCCTGGAAGACAAGGCCCGCACCTGCCTATCCGAGGTCAAGGTGGATACCTGGGGCGGCTGGATCTACATCAACATGGATCCGGAGTCTGGATCCCTGAGGGAGTTTCTCGAGCCCGCGGCGCGCATTCTCGATCACTTCCAGTTCGAGAAAATGCGCTACAAGTGGCGCCAGTGGTCCGTCTACCCCTGCAACTGGAAGACCGCCATCGAGGCCTTCATGGAGCCCTACCATGTGGCCGGAACCCACACCCAGTTGCTGAAATACGGGCAGTTCTACGCCTACAGCAAGCCCTACGGTTATCACGGCGTCAGCGGCTTCGACGAGCGCGATCCCGGCATGAAGATGGCCCAGAGCAGCTCGGTGACCCGCGCCGGCCTCGGCGACCCCCGCGTCTCCACCTACGAACTGGCGCGGGAGAATTACGAGACCGTCAACTACGCCGCCTCCACCGAGACCCTGGTGAACGCCGCCAAGCGCCTGGTGGACGAACTGCCGGAAGGCACCCCCGCCAACGAGGTGATCGCCCACTGGCTGAAGTCCGCCAAGGCGGATGACGCGGCGCGGGGCGTCATCTGGCCAGAGATACCCCAGGAAGTGATGGCCGAGGCGGGCCTGGCATGGAGCATGTTCCCCAACCAGACCATCCTGCAGGGGGTGACCTTCGCCCTGTGCTACCGGGTGCGCCCCTATGGCGACGACCCCAACAAGTGCATCTTCGAATCCTATGCCCTGGAGCGCTTCCCCGAGGGCGAGGAGCCCAAGACCGAGTGGGTCGAAGCCGAGCCCACCGCCGAGAAATGGGGCTCGGTGCTGGCCCAGGACTTCGCCAACATGGAATGGGTGCAGAAGGGCATGAAATCCCGCGGCTTCCGGGGCACCCTGCCCAACCCGCACCAGGAGCAGAAGATCACCAACTTCC
>JBJHDJ010000385.1:0-3022 GCA_050486485.1 Porticoccaceae bacterium | reverse complement strand
GTCACCATGTGATCTACTGGGGTCGTCCCGTGCCGGTGCGCCCGGTGTTCTACTTCAGCACTTTCCACTGGCACCAGCGCCATATCGTGCTGGTGGATCGCAGGTACCATCGGCCCCACTATTCCCGTGGCGTCAGCCATGCGCACCTCAAGGACGCCCGCCGCTGGCGTCATGACCCGGTGCATCGCCGTGGCGTGGACTACCGCCACCCCGTCACCCGGGAGACCTATCGTGGCGATGGCGGCCACCGCCAGCACCAGCGCGGTCGCGACGCGACCCAGCCCGGCCAGTGGCGCGATGAGGGTCATCGCCGCGACTACCGTGACCCTGCCCGCGCTGAACGGACCAGTGGCGATCGTCCTAGCCGCGACGGCAACGAGTGGCGCGACCGGCGAGATGATCGCCAGACAGGCTCTCGCGGTCGGTCCGTGGGTGGGGGGTCGGAACGCAACCACCGCGACGGGGCTTCCCGAGGTCGGACCGTCGAAGGGTTATCGGGCAACAATTTCCGCGACAGTGGATCCCGTGGCCAAACCCTCAATCAAGCGCCCAGGGGCAGCTATCAGGCCCAGCGCCAGCCCCCGCGACCCCCCGCCGCCGATCGCCGTGACCAATCCTCCACCGCCTTCCAGAACCAGCGTCGCCAGAGGGATGCCACCACCGGCAGCGCATTTCGGCAGGCGACGCCCGGTACGCAATCGGATGCTCGCCGCCCGGGCGGGCGCGAGCCGCGGGCAGCCACCACGGAGCGGCCAGGCCTCGGCGCCGCCGAGCGCAATCGGCCCACTGCCGCCCCGCAATCCCGGGGTGGCGGGAGCGTGGGCGCGACACCCTCCTGGCAGCGGGAAGCCAACAGCTCGCGAGTGGATCGTTCACGGGCGCAAAACAACAGGGCCAGCACTGCCCGGCAGGGCAGGGGGGAGGCGGTAAGTCGCAGTGCGGCGCCGGCCATTCAATCCTCCACGGGCCGTGATTCTGGCGCCAGAAGTTTTTCAGGTAACACTTCAGGCAATACCAGTAGTTTTTCAGGAAACACCAGTAGTTTTTCAGGAAACAATAGGCGCGACACCGGCGCCAGCAACGCCCGCGGCTTCAACAGAGGTCAGGAGTCCCGGCCATCAGGGACTCGCCAGGGCGCCAGCGGCTCCTCCTGGAACCGCCCCGCCGCCCAGGGTGCGGGAGGCAGAAGGGATTCATCCCGGGGTGGTTCGCCGGGCAGTGGTGGCAATCGCCAGCGCTGAAGGTGCCGCCAGCCACGGCCGTGGTCTCAACCCAGTTGGTCCACCATCACCGCGTTGCTGTACACCAGGCCGTGGTCATTGGCGCGGTGGCCCACCAGGTGGAAATGGCCGCGGTGGTCGATGGGGCTCAGATAGATACGCAGTTGGCAATCCTCGAGGGGGCCGCACTCCGCGGGGATTTCCAGCTCCAGGCTATCCATGTCCACGGGGATCAGCCGCTCGCCGCCATCGGCGTCCAGCAGTTCCTCCTCGGCATTTTCCAGTAGCAGGTGATATTCATCGCTGACGCGAAAGCGCAGCAACTCCATGTGGATGGGCTTGTCGGCGCCGGCCGGGCGGTACCAGCCGTCTACGGTCAGGGTGTTCATGGTTTTCCCTCGTTATCAATAAAACCTCCGGTCATGGGCTGCCGGGGTACGGTTCAAGTGTAGGACTTTCGGAAGGAAAGGGAAGTTCACGACGGTGGCAAGCCATGATTTGGGTCAACAAACCTGGCAGGGACGGAAAGCCGACATGACGGCAAATGTCACCGGGCAGTGGATGGTCGGCATGGGCATGACCTGTTGATGTTATTGGCTGGAATAATGTCCCACTGCCAAGGGTGCGTTTCAACTGAAAGTGAGCCCCTGTCAAGGAAAACCCCGGTCAAGGAAACCCGCAATGAAGGAAAGCCACGATTGAACGGCTGGTAAGTTTCTATTGGCTGTCCTGACCGGAGGCGTTAGCATTGGGTTGCAGGGCCAAGCTGGCGCGATGCCGGCGCGGCCACTCCATAGTCAATAAACATAGCGCCGCCGACAGTCCCGAATCGCATTTGGCGGAGGGTTGTCGCCAACGGGAGCATAACAACCATGGATCAGCACACTGTTGAGGATCGGCCCGGCCCCTCAGTCCTTGCCCGGGGTCCCGTGCCCGCCTCGGGAACCCACACCGTCCCCACCCTGTGCCGCCTGTGCCCGGCTCACTGCGGCGTGCTGGCCACCGTGGTGGATGGCCGCCTGGTGGAGGTAAAGGGTGATCCGGACAACCCCCTGTACCAGGGCTACACCTGCGCCAAGGGCCGCGCCCTGCCGGATATGCACAATGACCCCAATCGCCTGCTGCACAGTCAGCAGCGGCAGCCGGACGGCTCCTACAAGGCCATCGCCGCGTCAGCGGCCATGGATGAAATCAGCGCCCGCCTGCGGCGACTGATCGACACCCACGGTCCCCGCTCGGTGGCGGTGTACACCGGCACCAGCGGCGCCTGCTACCCCGCCAGCGCCGCCAGCGGTAACGCCTTCCTCCGCGCCATCGGCTCGCCGATGTTCTTTACGCCCAATACCATCGACCAGCCCGGCAAGCAGATCGCCAGCGCCGCCCACGGCCACTGGCTGGGTGGCGATGTCGACTTCGAGGCCGCCGACAGCTGGATACTGGTGGGGCTGAACCCGGTGATCTCCAAGTCCGTGGGCATTCCCTGGCAGAACCCGGGACAGCGCCTCAAGGAGGCGGTGGCGCGGGGCATGAGCCTGGTGGTGATCGATCCGCGCCGGACGGAAAGCGCCAAGCGCGCCGCCATTCACCTCCAGCCGCGCCCGGGGGAAGATCCCACCATTCTGGCGGGTATCATCCATGTGATCATCCGCGACGGTCTCCACGACCGGGACTTTATCGCCGAACATGTCGATGGCTTCGAGAGCCTGGCCAGGCAGGTGGCGGCCTTCACCCCGGACTATGTGGCCGAGCGCGCGGGGGTGCCGGCGCAACAGGTGGTCGACGCCGCCCACCTGTTCGCGGCC
>JBJHDJ010000384.1:0-3027 GCA_050486485.1 Porticoccaceae bacterium | reverse complement strand
CTCCGCCAGTTTCGCGGCGATCTCGTCCAGGGCGCGGTCGGCGGCGATGGCGTCGAAGCCGCCATCGGGGTTTCGCTTCTGGCTGGCGAGCAGGCGGTTTTCGGCGCCATTGTGAAAGTCGACGCTGGACAGCCCCTTGACGCACATATAGGCCCCGTAGGGGGAGGCGGTACCGTCCGCCACCACGCCGGTGACACGGCCGTTGTCCACCGTGACCTCCATCGGGCACAGGGCGCCGCAGTTGCGGCAGAAGGATTTTGCGGTGTGAGCCATTGCTACCCCCGGGTGATTTGCGCGTCGTGACGACCCGCCAAGACACCATTGCTGGCGATACAAGTCAAGGGTGCCCTGTCGCCGTTGCCCGTGCAAGCAAGTCGGGGACCCGGGCCAGTCATAGGTCGCCCGGCGACAGCCTTCTATACTGCCACGGGAGGCCACGGTGCCGGAAACCAATCAATAATCAGTACAGAAGAAGGAGGTACAGAGATGAACGACGCACAGCAACTGACGGTTCGCTTCATGGAGGCGTTCAGCCGCGGCAACCAGGGCATGATCGATGCCATTCGCCGCTACTTCACCCCCGATACCGTCTGGGAAAATGTCGGCCTCGCCACCACCACGGGCATCGACGAAGCCCTGGGCCTGGTGAAGCAACTGGAGGCGTCCATGGGTATCGACACCATTCACATCGAGGTGTTGGCCATTGCCAGCGACGGCCACAAGGTGCTCACCGAGCGCATCGACCGCATGTTGCGGGCCGACGGTTCTGAAATCGCCGCGCCACCGGTGATGGGCATCTTCGAGATCGAGGAAGGCCGCATCAAGGCCTGGCGGGACTATTTCGACAGCGCCGCCGCCCTGGCCATGGCGGGTTGATCGGGGGGCTGGTTTGTCTTTTGGGTATGGGTTGCCGTGTCGGCGATGGACGCAACAGCTTCCCGGTGGCGCGCAACCCTGTTGCCCCGAGGACATGACTGTTGCCGCCGGGACCCCGGCACTTGCCCAGGGCTCTTGGCACCGGCAATAATCGGACTCACTCTCGCTGGCACAACAGGCACGGGGTTGCCCGCAGGCTCGGGCTTTCCTGTAGGATGGGTTGAGCGAAGCGATACCCATCAACGCACCATCAACCCAAGGCGGGTCGACAGGCCCCGCCAGGCAACACTCAACACTCAACCAGAGTCCCGCCTGTCAGCCAATAATCACATAAGGAACCTCTGAAAAATGTAGCGAGCGGCCCGAGGCGCCCCGAGCCGCGCAGCGAATCCCCGAGACCTATCGGATAGATAGGCGAGGGGTGAGTGAGCACGCGAGGGTGCGGATCGGGTCGCGCAGTCGTTTTTCAGAGGTTCCATAACAGGAGTCACCCCGTGGAGCACACCAAGGCGCTTCTCGATCAGGCGCGCAACGATACCGGCCTCTCGGACTTCGGCGACGACAGCTTCCACGAGGGTCTGGAAATCCTGGTTCGTTCCCTCAATGATGAAGCGGCCCTCAACGACACCGGCGACAAGGTGCTGCGAGAGCGCATCGTCGAGCATCTTCGCCAGCGCCTGCAGGTGGAGGACTGGTACCGCCGCCACCCGGAAATCGACGACGAGGTCATCACAAAACCCCTGATCGGCATCAGCCTGCCCCGCACCGGCTCCACGGCCCTGTCGTGCCTGCTGGCGGAGGATCCGGCGGCGCGCTCCCTGCGCAACTGGGAGTCCTCCAAACCCTGCCCCCCGCCGGGCACCGTGACCGGGGAGGACCCGCGCCGGCGGGAGCCCGAGTCGGCGGTGGTGCCGCCCGGATCCAAGCGGTTCGTGCCAAGCTCGGTGGAAGGGCCCGCCGAATGCCAGGAGCTGATGGCCCTGGATTTCAAGAGCCATATCTTCCAGGCCTTCGCCCAAATCCCCAGCTATTCCGACTGGCTGCTGGATGCGGATCTCACCACCACCTACCTGTACGAACGCCGGGTTTTGAAATTGCTGCAATGGCGCTGCCCGGGCAGACCCTGGCGGCTGAAATGTCCCACCCACCTGCTGTTCCTCGACCACCTGGACCGCGCCTTTCCCGATGCCCGCTTCGTGATGACCCACCGGGATCCCACCGCGGTGATGCTGTCGGTGGCCCATCTGTACGCCACCTATGTGGGCCGCCTGACCGACAGGGTGGATCTTCACTATCTGGCGGAGCTCAATGTGCGGCACTGGACCCTGGGCATGGAGCGGGCGCTGGAGTTCCGCGAGGCCGGCAACGACCACCGTTTTTATGACATCGGCTTTCGCGCCATGCAGAGCGACCCGGTGGGGGAGGTGCGCGGTCTCTACCAATGGTTGGATGAGCCGGTGAGCGACGCCTTCGTGGAGGGCATGGCGGGCTGGTGGCGGGAAAACGCCGAAAACCGCGAGTCCATTGATTATCCGGATGCGGAGACCTACGGCCTCGACCTTGATCGTGTGAGGGGACTGTTTGGCCGCTACTGTCAGCGGATGGCTGAATTTGTGTGAGTTGCCAAGAGGGTTGCTTGAGGGCCCGCGAGGGTAGGCCAGTCCCCTGTAGGTGTGCTTTCGAGACCGTCGGCGCCAGGGATGGCGCCGTCGAGCCCCCATGGATGGGTTCACGGCGTGTCTCGAAAGCACACCTACAGGGGGGTGGCCGGGGTGCGGAGTCCTCAGCCGGACCCACACTCACCCTGTTGGTAATAACCCTGCCTGGAGAAACTTATGGAAACCCTGAATATGCGCCTAGACGACCAGGTGGCCATCATCACCGGTGGCGGTGGCGGCATCGGCCGCGCCATCGCCCTGGCCATGGCGGCGGTGGGGGCCGATGTGGTTGTCGCCGATATCGTCCCCGAGCGCTGCGCGGAGACCGCGGAGCGGGTCAGGGAGCTGGGGCGCCGCGCCCTCGAGGCGCCCACGGATGTCAGCGACAGCGATCAGGTGCGCGCCATGGTGGATCGGGCGGCGGCGGAATTCGGCCGCGTCGACATTCTGGTGAACAACGCCGGGGGTGTCGGCCCGAAGCCTTTTCTGGAAC
>JBJHDJ010000383.1:0-3034 GCA_050486485.1 Porticoccaceae bacterium | reverse complement strand
CGATCAGTCGGGGAGGAGTCCAGGAATGGAACAGTGAAAAGCCTGTTGGCATAGAGGTCAATCCGTTGCGGTTTCAAAGGGCGCGGATATTGCCTGCGGCCTCAGGAATCCGCGGCCCGCTTGCGGGTAGCGAGTTCGGCTTCCAGCTCCGCCAGTTGCCGCTCCAGGCTTTCCAGCTTCTCCCGCGTGCGCAACAGTACCGCCTTGTGGGCCTCGAATTCCTCGCGGGGCACAAGATCCATTCTTGCGAAGGTGGCGCCGGCGGCGGCGCGCACCTGTTGGCGAAATTCTTCCCCCAGGGCCGCGAAGCCGGGGCCGGCCAACTCGTTGAGTTGGCGGTTGAAGCGCTCGAGAAATTCGCCGGTCTTTGGATCGCTCATGGCGCCTCCCAGTTTCAAGTTGTTGCGATTGTAGCCGCGAATGCTCGCCGATGTCAGACCGAATCCGACGATCCATAGGTGCCCATGGCTTGCTGAAATCCATCGCCAGACAGACCGGCGGGTGGTGGTGGGGCCAAGGTTGCCCGGCGGTCCCCAAGCTGGTGCATTATCCCCAGACCATGCCCCCTGGCAATCACCAACGGGGTGCAAGCCAGCCGTCGAGGATCCCTGTCGCGGTCCGCGGGGGTTGCCAGATCAGATTGCAACTATTTGTTCAATATTGAAATTTTTGATTGTAATGGGAGGAAGCCAGTCCTGGCACGAGGGTTGCTATCCATTCTTGTATACAAGTTTGCATAGCAAGGAACCGATGGATGGCCCCACCCACAACCTGGACCCTGGCGCAATGGCGCACCGCCTACCGCGACCAGGGACACTCACCCCAAGACCTGTTGAAACCACTGCTGGCATCCCTCTCCCTGGAGGATCCCGCCTGGCTGCACCTCGTCGACCAGCAGACCCTGACGGCGCGCCTAGAATGCCTCGAGGCGCAGCGGGAATCCGCGGCCACTCTCGATGATCTGCCTCTCTATGGCATTCCCTTCGCCGTCAAGGACAATATCCATGCCGCCGGGTTGCCCACCACCTGTGCCTGCCCGGCCTTTTCCTATGTGCCGGACCGCAGTGCCACCGTGGTGGAGCGGCTGGAGACCGCGGGCGCCGTGCTGATCGGCAAGACCAATCTCGACCAGTTCGCCACCGGGCTGGTGGGTACCCGTTCACCCTATGGCGCCGTGCCCAACACCTTCAACCCGGATTTTGTCAGCGGCGGTTCCAGTTCCGGTTCCGCCAGCGTGGTAGCCCGCGGCCTGGTGCCCTTTGCCCTGGGGACCGATACCGCCGGTTCCGGCCGCGTGCCCGCCGGCTTCAACAATATCGTCGGGCTCAAGCCCACCCGGGGCTGGCTGTCCAACACCGGGTTGGTGCCCGCCTGCCGCACCCTGGATTGCATCTCGGTATTCGCCCTGTCGGTGGACGATGCCCAACAGATCGCCACCGTGGCCGGCGGCTACGACGCCGCCGACCCCTACTCACGACCCAACCCCGGCAGCGCGCCGGTGGGTGTCGGTACCACCCTCAGGCTGGCGGTTCCCGATCGCCTGGAGTTTTTCGGCGATACTCGCAACCAGGCAGTTCACGAACAGGCCCTGGAGCGCTTGCGCCGGCTTGGGGCCGAAATCATCACCATCGATTTCACCCCCTTTGCCGAATTGGCGGAGCAGCTCTACCAGGGCCCCTGGGTCGCGGAGCGCACCCTGGCCCTGGAGGGCGTGGAACCGGAGCACATCGATCCCGTGGTGCGCGGCATCGTGGAGAACGGCCACAACTACAGTGCCTGCGACGCCTACCGGGCGGAATACCGGCGCGCCGAGCTGGCGCGCCGCATCAATGACCTGCTGGCGGGTTTTGACGCCCTGGTGGTGCCCACCTCGCCCACCATCCGCACCCTGGCGGACATGGCCGTGGAGCCGGTGCTGTTCAACAGCCAGTTCGGCACCTACACCAACTTCACCAACCTTGCCGACCTGTGCGCCCTGGCGGTGCCGGCGGGCTTTCGCGACGACGGGCTTCCGGCGGGCATTACCTTTATCGCCCCGGCCTGGCACGACCACGCCCTGGCGGCCCTGGGGCGCCGCTGGCAGGCCGCCCTCGACCTGCCCCTGGGGGCCACCGGCCAGCCAATGCCGGCGCCGTCCCTATCGCCGTCCCCGTCGCCTCAGCCTCCGAACGCCGTGCGGGTGGCGGTGGTGGGGGCGCATCTCAGGGGCATGCCGCTCAATTTTCAGCTCACCAGTCGCGACGCGGTTTTCGTCGAAGAGACCACCACCAGCCCCGACTACCGCCTCTACGCCCTGCCCGGCACCACGCCCCCCAAACCGGGGCTGGCCCGCGTTGCCACAGGCGCGGCGATCATCGTCGAGCTGTGGGACATACCCCAGGCCCGCTTCGGGGAATTTGTCGCCGAGATTCCCCCGCCCCTGGGCATCGGCAACCTGAGCCTGGCGGATGGTCGCTGGGTGAAGGGCTTTATCTGCGAGCCCTGGGCGCTGGAGAGCGCCAGGGATATCAGTGACTTTGGCGGCTGGCGCGCCTTCATCGCCGCCCAGAAGTGAGGACGATGCCATGTTCGAAACCGTACTGATCGCCAACCGCGGCGAAATTGCCTGCCGGATCGCCGCCACCCTGAAAAAAATGGGGGTCGCCAGCGTCGCCGTGTACTCCGAGGCAGACCGCAACAGCGCCCATGTCACCGCGGCAGACCGCGCCCTGTGCATCGGTGACGCGGCGCCGGCGGAAAGCTACCTGCGGGGCGACCGCATCATTGCCGCCGCCCTGGAAAGCGGCGCCCAGGCGATCATTCCCGGCTACGGCTTTCTGTCGGAAAACGCCGAGTTTGCCGAGGCCTGCGCCAAGGCCGGCATCGCCTTTGTCGGGCCGACCCCGGAGCAGATCCGTGAATTCGGGCTCAAGCACCGGGCGAGGGAGCTGGCGGAAAGGGCCGGGGTGCCCCTGACCCCTGGCACCGGCCTGCTGGACAGCCTCGACGACGCCATCGCGGCGGCCGCCGACATCGGCTATCCGCTGATGCTCAA
>JBJHDJ010000382.1:0-3044 GCA_050486485.1 Porticoccaceae bacterium | reverse complement strand
CTGCAATACCGCCAGCACCGTGGCGCTGCCCCGTATCCGGGCACACTTCAAAAACCCGGTGGTAGGCGTCGTGCCCGCCATCAAGCCCGCCGCCGCGGCGACACGGAGCGGCGTGATCGGCCTGCTGGCCACCCCCGCCACTGTCGCCCGCCCCTACACCCAACAATTGATTGACGACTTCGCCAGCCACTGCACCGTGCACCGGCTAGGCAGCCGCCGCCTGGTGGAGATCACCGAGGACAAGCTCAGGGGCCAGCACCCTGACCTCGGAGAGCTGGAAGACATTATCGCGCCCCTGTTCAGCGATGCGGACATGGACACCCTGGTGCTGGCCTGCACCCATTTCCCCCTGCTGCGCGCGGAACTGGAGGCCGCCGCGCCACGGACCGTGGCGTGGGTGGACTCGGGAGAGGCCATCGCCCGACGGGTGATGGACCTGCTGCCACCCGCCACGGACAACCTGGCGCCGGCCAGCGGTTTCGATTGCTGGCTCACGGCCAATGGCGATGCGCTGACGGATCTGGAGGCGGGCCTGCGAGGAATGGGAGCCAGGAAACTGTTCGTCCTGGTTGTTTGATGTCGTTCGTGGTGGTTCGAGGCTCCCGTTTCATGGTCTGTAAAGCCGTCAGCCAAACCCTTCACGCACATCCTCGAGGGTCGAGCTGTCCTTGGGCACCGCGCTTTCCTTGGGTGGCAGGGCGGTGGCGGTCGTGACAATGGCGGGATCGATGCGAAGCACGGTATAGCCTCCCACCGCACCGGCGCCAAAGCCCGGCGCGAAAAGCCGCATGGGTCTGTCGATGACACCGTCGATCACCGCATCGTGAATGGCGAGGGGGATGCTGGCGGACGAGGTGTTGCCGACCCGCTCAATGTTGAAGTAAAGCTGGTCCGGTGTCAGTCCCGCCTCGACGGCCAGTTCGGTCACCATGGTTTTGTTGGCCTGGTGGGGCACCACCAGCTCGATGTCGTCAATCATCCTTGCGCCGCCATGCAGCCCGGGCATTGCCCTCAGTTCGTCGAGCATCTGAATCAGGTAGCGCTGCGCCAACTGTCGCACCGGCGGTCCATAGACCGTGATGTGGTTGTCGAAATCGGGGTTGGGCCAGACTATGGCGTTGACCTCGTTTTGCGGCCCGCTGGCGTAGGTCTGGATGATGTCGATGTCGCACACGCCGCCCTCGGGCGCCGGGGCAATCACCATTGCCGCGGCGCCATCGCCAAACAGCATGCGGGAAGTGCGCACACTGCCGATCTTGTCGGAAAATTTTTCCGCGCACACCAGCAACACCGGGCGCTCGACTTCCTGAAGGAGGCGCACCGCCTCCGCCAAACCGTAGGGCATGCCGGCGCACGCCGCGACAATGTCTGAGGAGTTGTGGGTCTGGTGGATACCCAGCTCCGCCGACAGCCAGGTGGCCACCGACGGTATCAGGCGCGTGCTGGTACAGGAGCAAAACAACACAGCGCCGATTTCCTCGGGACCTCGGCGACAATGCTTCAGGGCGGCGCGCGCCACATTCAGGGAGATATCCTCCAGCCGGAGGCTGGTGTATCGCCGCGCTTCGATGCCCGTCTTGGTGGTGATCTCCTCCCCAGTCATGGGGGACCAGCTCATCGCCGCGTTGCGGATAAGATCCTCGTTGCTGCAAACCTGCTCGCCCGGCAGGGCGGCCAGGGCCTCCAGCCGGGGAAGCACTTTGTAAGTGGTCCGCACCGATAGCGGCGGATAAGGGCGTGCCGGCTTGCGGGATTCGACCCTGGCGGGCTTTGCCGTGGGGCTGGGGGGCCGGGTTTGATCCGCCTTCACGCGCTTGATGAAGTCTATCACTTCCCGGTTGCGGGGCTCGAAAACTATCACGAAATCGTCGTCACCAATCTCATGGGGCTTGGCGAGACGCTGCTTGGACCGGTCCCAGGGGTACTGGTTATGCAACACCATGGCCCAGCGATGCAATGCTTCCAGTTCAGGGCTGTCTTGCCTGCAATCGAGGATCTCCTCGTCGCTGAATACAGGAAAGTCGGGGTCGAAAGCGTCCAGCGCCGTGGTCAGGTTGTCGGCATCGGCGAGAAACTCGGCAACGGTTGGCTTGATCGGTGGCATGTAGGTAGCGTGGTGACGCTTGTGGCGCAGAACTTCGAACAACAGCCTGAAAATGGCGTCCTCGGCCTTTTCTGAACCGGGGAGCGCCGTGGGCAAGGCGTTGAAAGTGGATTTCACCGCGGCGATCTTTTTGTCGGCGCCATCCCAGGGAATCTGCACCGGCAGGAAAAGGTTGTCTCGCTGGCGGGGCACATCCCGCCAGCGCATCGGCCGCTTGTGGTACAGGGTCAACGCATTGCGATTGACCCAGTACAGGTTGAGGGCGACATCACGGAGCAGCTCGACGCGGTTGCCATAACCCCCCGATTCAATGCGTTGCAGGATGCCAATTCCGGTTGGCGCCTTGGACTCGATGTCGCGGCGAACAATGGCCTCGAACTGCTCCAGTGATGTGATGACGGAGAAGTCCAATTCAGCGAACAGGTGGCAAGGCAGTACCAGTTTACCGTGACGGTTGAGCACGAAGGACTTCATGGGGCAGCTCCACGGCCGGTTGTCTTTTATTATCAGAATAGGGGAGCACCCGGAAAAGTAAATGTGTTTTTGCGGCGTGGCGTCGCAACAGGCTCGCTGCCCGGTCTCGGGAGCCCGGCAGGGAGTCCCTTCGAGAAGCCGCCTTGTTGCTGAAAACCCGAATCACACGGCGGAGTCCGTTGTCCCCAACTCAAACCCCATCCCCGCCATCGCCTCCGCCACCGTGGCAAAGCGCGCCAGCCTCGCGCAGGTTTTCAGGGTGGGCAACATCAGCTTGTGGCGGCCGTCCCGGTTCCATTCCGCCGCCTCGGCGGGACACATCCAGAAGGTGTCGTCCAGCTCGCCGCTTTCATGGCTGGCGTCCCGCTCGCCAAGGGCCTGGGCAAGAAAAAAGTGAGTGCTGAAGCGCTTCCCATAGGTTCTCGGCGTGGTCCAGTGGGCAATATGCACCATGGCCTCCAGGGCT
>JBJHDJ010000381.1:0-3068 GCA_050486485.1 Porticoccaceae bacterium | reverse complement strand
GATGCTTTCCGAGCACACCCTGGAGGGCTGGTTCGAGGGCTATGTGCTCACCGGCCGCCACGGCTTCTTCGCCACCTACGAGTCCTTCGTCCATGTCATCGACTCCATGTTCAACCAGCACGCCAAATGGCTGGCCATCTGCGAGGATCTGCCGTGGCGGGCACCGGTATCCTCCATCAACCTGCTGATCACCTCCACGGTGTGGCGCCAGGATCACAACGGCTTTACCCACCAGGATCCGGGCTTTCTCGACCTGGTGGTCAACAAGAGCCCGGCGGTGACCCGCATCTACCTGCCACCGGACGCCAACTGCCTGCTGTCCACCGCCGACCACTGCCTGCGCAGCCACAACGACATCAATGTCATCGTCTGTGACAAGCAGAACCACCTGCAATACCTGGACATGGACGCCGCCATCGTGCACTGCACCAAGGGCATCGGCATCTGGGACTGGGCCAGCAACGACCAGGGCGCGGAGCCCGATCTGGTGATGGCCGGCTGCGGCGACATCGCCACCCACGAGGCCCTGGCGGCCACGGCGCTGTTGCGAGAACACTTCCCGGATCTGAAAATCCGCTTCGTCAATGTGGTGGATCTATTCCGCATGACCCCGGAAAAGGAGCACCCCCACGGTCTCGGCGACCGCGACTTCGACAGCCTGTTCACCGTGGACAAGCCGATCATCTTCAACTTCCACGGCTATCCCTGGCTGATCCACCGCCTCGCCTACCGGCGCACCAACCACGCCAATCTCCATGTGCGCGGCTATATCGAGAAAGGCAGCATCAACACCCCCCTGGAACTGGCCATCGACAACAACATCGACCGTTTCAGCCTGGCCATCGACGCCATCGACCGGGTGGCGAAACTGCGCCCCATCGGCGCCCATGTGAAGGAAAAGCTGCGGGATTTTCAGATCGCCGCCCGCCACCACGCCCATGAGCACGGCGTGGACAGCGAAGAGACCCGCGACTGGGTGTGGCCCTATTGACTGCCGGGGAGGCGCCGCCTAACCCGTCCACGGCGGCCATTGACCCTGGAGCGGAGAGGGCGCCTGGCGACGACTGGCGGTGAAATGGCCCGAGCAGAATGCCTGCCCAGGCCGTCCGGGTTCAACCCGCTTTCATGCACCAGGCCACCAGCTTGTTGCCGGTGGGGTCCCGCAGGTAGGCGGCGTAGCTGCCGGGGATGGCGGGGCGGGGGCCCGGCGCTCCCTCGTCGCTGCCGCCGGCGGCGATGCCCGCCTTGTGGAAGGCGTCGACGGCCTCGGCGGATGGCGCCACCAGACCGATGGTGCCGCCATTGGCAAAAGTGGCGGGCTGGCCGTCAAGGGGCTTGGTGATCATCAGGATGCCCGCTTCCCCCTGGTAGATCACCCGACCGCCGTCGGGGGTCTCATTGCCCGGTCCTTGGCCCAGGGCCCCGAGGGCGGCGTCGTAAAATTTCTTGGCGGCGGGGATATCGTTGGCGCCGAGCACGATATGGCTGAACATGATAACTGTCTCCTTTCATGGTTTATTGAAGCTGCGCGACCGGGGGCTGTTGCCCGTGACAGGGCAGGCGAGTCATGCTTAACCCCCTGTCTAACAGACTGACGAATTATGCGCGGGTGCGCGGGCCACCACAATGACTTGCTCCTTGTCCCTGCAACCTATACCGCAGCGAGCTCGTCCAGATCCTGGGGCGCCAGCCTGAGTTTCGCGGCGGCGAGGATTTCCAGCAGTTGCCCCACGCTGGTGGCGCTGGCGATGGGAGCCGTCACCGAGGGCCTCGCCATCAACCAGGCGAGAGCCACCTGGGCAGGCGTGGCGCCCTGGCGGCGCGCCACCCGGTCCATGGCATTGAGCAGCTCCAAACCCCGGGAATTGAGATAACCGGAGACCACCCTGGCCCGCGGGCTATTGCCCAGATCATCCTTGCCGCGATACTTGCCGGTGAGGAAGCCAGAGGCCAGCCCGTAATAGGGCATGACGCCGAGACCCTGCTCAACACAGATCGGCTCCAGTTGATCCTCGTAGGGCTGTCGGTCGATAAGATTGTAGAGGGGCTGCAACACCTGGTAGCGAGCCCGCCCATTGCCACTGGCCGCCAGGGCCGCGGTGAGTTCCGGGGCGGTGTAGTTCGAGCAGCCCCCATGGCGCACCTTGCCGGCGTCGATCAACTGCTGAAAGGTTTCCAGGGTCTCCTCGATGGGGGTGTCGTCATCCGCCCGGTGGGACAGATAGAGGTCGATGTAATCCGTGCGCAGTCGCTCAAGGGAGGCGTCGCAGGCACGCGGCAGGTAGTCCCTCCCCAGTCCCTCCATGCCCGGCCCCATGGGCAGCCCGCCCTTGGTGATCAGTACCACACGGTCGCGCACGCCGCGATCCTTCATCCAGTCGCCGATCAGGGTTTCCGACTCGCCCCCCACGAGCCCCGGGGCGTAGCGGTTGTAGACATCGGCCGTGTCGATGGCATTGAAGCCGGCCTCGAGAAAGGCATCGAGAATGGCGAAACTGGTGTCCCGGTCGGCGGTCCAGCCGAACACATTGCCACCGAGTATCAGCGGCGCCACCTTGATTCCGGTAGCGCCCAGTTGCCTCATTTCCATGACAATTCCTCCAGCACCTGGCAAGCGCTCCGGCCATTGACCTTGCCGGCGACCAGGCGGTCTGATAGCGTCCAACAAAACACCGAGCTTACCATGGACAAATTCCCGGTTTTAGGCAGAACCGATCTCGACGACTCCCAGCGGGCCCTGTGGGAGGAACTGACCCTGGGCCCCCGGGGGTTCTACACCGGCGGCCCCGACGCCCAACGCCTGCCGGAACTCTACAACGCCTGGCTGCAATTTCCCCAGTTTGGACAATTGATGCTGCGTGTCGCCGATCGGCTGCGGGAGCAAAGCGAGCTGTCGGGACGGCATCGGGAGCTGGTGATTCTCACCACCTCGATGCTGCTCCATGCCCGGGTGGAGTATGAGTTCCATGTCCCCTTCGCCCGCAACGAGGGGCTGTCGGACGCGGTGATCGCGGCCATTGGCGAGGGTACTTCGCCTCCGTTCGACGACCCAGGGGACGCGGTCATCC
>JBJHDJ010000380.1:0-3073 GCA_050486485.1 Porticoccaceae bacterium | reverse complement strand
AACATGGTGGATGCCGTTGCCGCCCATCAGGAAATGGCGCCGCCCCCCGACAGCCTGCCGCAAGCCTTGCTCGCCATCGAGTTTGCCGCGACCGAGCAAGACGCCTTGCGGGAGGCACTGGCCCAGCGTCTCGCCGATCTGTCCCTGCCAGGGGACAGCGACAGCGATATCGTCGAGCTGTTTTTCGGCGAGGCCGATGAATTGCTGGAGGCCATGGAGCATGCCTTCCATGACTGGCGCCAGTCACCTGCTGACCGCAATCAGCCGGAATCCCTCAAGCGTTCCCTGCATACCTTCAAGGGTGGAGCCCGCATGGCGGGCATCACGGCATTGGGTGAAATCAGTCATGACCTGGAATCCGAGGTGGTTTCCAGGGAGGAGGAAGTCATTGCCGGGGATGTGGACGCAATCAGCGCCATGCTGCTCTACCACGATGCCCTGAACAGTGGCGTGGACCGCCTGCGCAAGGCGTTTCGCGACGCCCCCGCCAGAAAGCCGGCGCCACAGGCCCCGCAAGTTCAGGCGCCTCCGCCCGCGCAATCCGAGCCCGGCGCCGGGCAGCCCAGCGCCCAAGTCATCCCCTTTGCCGGCTCCAGCCGCGGCCTGGACAGCGTCGGCGCGGATGTGGCCAAGCAGGTGGACGCGGTGCAGGAGATGGTCCGGGTGGCCGCCCCCGTGCTCGATTTGCTCGTCAACCTCGCGGGGGAGACCAGTATTTCCCGCGGCCAGGTGGAGCAGCACATCAGCGAGTTCATGTTCTCCCTTGACGAAATGGAAGCCACCATTCGCCGCATGCACGACCAGGTGCGGCGCCTGGGCATCGAGACCGACGCCCAGGTGATGTTCCGCCGCGAACAGATCGAGTCCTCGGACAGCACCGAGGGGTTCGATCCGCTGGAAATGGATCGTTACTCCCAACTTCAGCAGTTGTCGCGAAGCCTGCTGGAATCGGCCTCGGACTTGCAGGATCTGCGGGAAACCCTGGTGGACAAGGCCCGCGACGCCGAATCCCTGCTGTTGCAGCAGTCACGCATCAACACCGACTTGCAGGAAGGGCTGATGCGCACCCGCATGGTGCCCTTTTCACGCATGGTGCCCCGCCTGCGGCGCATCGTGCGCCAGGTGTCCGCCACCCTGGGCAAGCAGGTCAATCTGCACCTGGAGAGCATCGAAGGGGAAATGGACCGCACCATCCTCGAGCGCATCGTGCCGTCCCTGGAACACATGATCCGCAATGCCGTGGACCACGGGATCGAAAGCGCCGAGCAGCGCCGCGCCCTGGGCAAGCCCGAGGAGGGCACCCTGTCCCTCAGCCTGGCCCGGGAGGGGGCGGATATCCTCATTCGCCTGGCGGACGACGGTCGCGGCCTCGATGTGGACGCCATCCGCGCCAAGGCCGTGGCCAGCGGCCTGATGGCGGAAAATGCCGTGCTCAGCGACCACGAGATTCAGCAGTATATTTTCTCGCCGGGTTTTACCACCTCCAGCGAGGTGACCCAGGTGTCCGGGCGCGGCGTCGGCATGGATGTGGTGAACAGTGATGTTCGTCAACTCGGCGGCGCCATCTCCATCCTCAGCCAGCGTGGCGCGGGCACCGAGTTTACCGTGCGCCTGCCCTTCACCGTGTCGGTCAACCGCGCCCTGATGATCGAGGTGGGGGAGGACTCCTACGCCCTGCCCCTCAACTCCATCAGCGGCGTCACCCGCATTGCCGTCGACGACCTGACGCGCTACTACCAAAACCCCCGCGAACGGTTCCACTACGGTGGCGAGGAGTACCAGGTGCGCTACCTGGGCAGCCTGTTGTCCGCGGAGCTGCGCCCCACCCTCGACACCGCCCTCGGTCGCCAGTTGCCAGTGGTGCTGGTGCGCCATGAGGGGCATCAGTACGCCGTGCAGGTGGATGGCCTGATTGGCAGCCGGGAAATCGTGGTGAAGACCCTCGGCGCCCAGTTCAGCCAGGTGCCAGGCCTGTCCGGGGCCACCGTGCTCGGCGATGGTCGGGTGGTGGTGATTCTCGACTTGCAGGCGCTGCTCCGCGAGCAACCCGCGGTCGCGGCGCTGGCCCCCCTGACCCAGGCACCCGAGGCGGAGGACGAGGAAGACCGCATTCCCACCGTCATGGTGGTGGACGACTCGGTGACGGTGCGCAAGGTCACTGGCCGCTTCCTGGAGCGGGAAGGCTATCGGGTGATCACCGCCAAGGATGGCGTGGACGCCATGCGGGTGCTGCAGGACAACACGCCGGATGTGATGCTGCTGGATATCGAGATGCCCCGCATGGACGGTTTCGAGGTGGCGCGCCTGGTGCGCTCCACCCAGCGCCTGAAAAACCTGCCCATTGTCATGATCACTTCACGCACCGGCGACAAGCATCGCGACCGGGCCCTGGCCATGGGCGTGGATCACTACCTCGGCAAGCCCTACCAGGAAGAGGTGCTGCTGGAGGCGGTGCGGCAACTGCTGGACCATGGACGCAAGCAGCTCAGCGCCGGCGGGGTGGGACAGTGACCGCGCCGGCACAATCCGGATTCGACAGGGGAGTGCTTCCCGGGCCTTTGGCGTCCCGGGAAGCAGCACTCCTCGCCCGTGAGGAATCAAGCCCGTGAATCAGCCCGCTCAGGAACTTGACATTCTGCCCGCCCGCATCAGTTGCCTGGTGCTTTCCCTGGTGGATCGCAAACTGCTGGTGCCGAGCACCGCCGTGGCGGAGGTGCTGGCCTGGGAGGGAACTCCCGAGGGCGGTGACAACGACATCTGCCATGGCTGGATCACCTGGCGGGAGCAGCGCATTCCGCTGATTTCCCTCGAAGCGGCCCTGGGGGCCAAGCGCCAGGCCTTGTCGAGTAGCTACCGCATCGCCGTGTTCAACGCCATCGGCGCCGCCGCCAACCTCGGCTTCTTCGCCGCCAGGCTGGACGCCATCCCCCAGTCGGTACAGATGACTCAGCAGTCGGTGTTGGTGGCGGAAGAATCCGGTCAGCCCGGGTTGCTGTTGGAGACGGTGGTGGGGGACGACCGGGCATGGGTGCCGGACCTGGCCGCCGTCGAAGTCCAGGTGGCGAAGTTGAAG
>JBJHDJ010000379.1:0-3075 GCA_050486485.1 Porticoccaceae bacterium | reverse complement strand
TGCATGTCCTCCACCTTGAACTGAAACCGCTCCTTGTTGGCCTCGGACATCAGGGTCTGCATCACCGCGCCGGGAGGGATATTGTTGACGGTGATACCGTGGGGACCCAGTTCCTGGGCCAGGGTGCGGGTGAGGGTGACGATGGCGCCCTTGGAGGAGGAGTAGTGCGCCATGTTGACGGCGCCGGTCTGGGCGCTGGAGGAGGAGATGTTGACGATGCGACCCCATTTGGCGGCCTTCATGTCCGGCAGCACCACCTGGGTGACGATAAAGGTGCCCTTCAGGTTGATCTCCATCATCCGATCCCACTGCTCGTCGGTGATTTCCTCGAAGGGGGTAAATCCGGTGATGCCGGCATTGTTCACCAGGATGGTGACCGGGCCAAAAGCCTCCCGCAGTTTGGCGGCGGCGGCATTCACCGCCGGGCGGTCGGCGATGCTTGCACCCAGGGCAATGCCCCTGCCGCCGGCGGCCTCGATTTCATCCACCACCTTCTGGCAGCCCTCGAGATTGATATCCAGTACCCCCACCGCGTGACCTTCGCGGGCGAGACGCAGGGCGCAGGCCTTGCCGATACCGGCGGCCGCGCCGGTGACCAATGCTGTTTTCGACATTATTTACTCCAGTTATTTCATTGGGTTATGTGATTTTGTGGTGCCGGGAAAACCTTGCGACTGGGGATGTGGCAGGGGCTCCTCGGGGGTTGCCGGGGTACCGCGGCGGATACTGGCAGCGCACAAGTAAGCCTTTTTGCGGCGGATATTTCAATAATGGGCGTGCCCATGTTGGAGTGTGGATGAGTGGATCGCACAGGCCACGCCCAGTGACCGTCGGGTAAACACGGATCGTGGATGCAAACGCTGGCGAGGCCAATCGATGGGAATTGCGGAACAGGTATACTGTGACGGTTTTTCAACGGCGCGATTTCTCCAAAGCAATCCACCCACCGGCAGAGGCCCCCTGAATGGACGACAAACTGGCAGGACTGACCCGCGCGGAACTGGACGCCCACTGGATGCCCTTCACCGGCAACCGCCAGTTCCGCGAGGACCCCCGATTGCTGGTGGCCGCCAAGGGCGTTTATTACACCGATGCCCGTGGCCGCCAGATCTTCGACGGCCTGTCGGGATTGTGGACCTGTGGCGCCGGCCACTGTCGGCCGGAGATCACCGAGGCGGTGGCCAGCCAGCTCGCCACCCTGGATTATTCCCCCGGCTTTCAGTATGGCCAGCCCAAGTCCTTCCAACTGGCCCGGCGCCTGCAAGACTTCATGCCCGAGGGACTCAACCGGGTGTTCTTCACCTGCACGGGCTCCGATGCCGTGGATTCGGCCCTGAAAATCGCCCGTGCCTACTGGCGCAAGCGGGGACAGCCCGGCAAGACCAAGCTGATCGGCCGCGGCAAGGGCTACCACGGCGTCAACTTTGGCGGCATCAGCGTAGGGGGCATCGTCGCCAATCGCGCCCCGTTCGGGCCGGATGTGGACAGCGACCACCTGCCCCACACCCTGCTGGCGGAAAATGCCTTCTCCAAGGGGCTGCCAGAACACGGCGCCCATCTGGCGGACGACCTGCTGGATCTGATCGCCCTGCACGACGCCGGCAATATCGCCGCCGTCATTGTCGAACCCATGGCCGGCTCCGCCGGCGTACTGCCGCCCCCAAGGGGTTACCTGCAACGGCTGCGTCGGATCTGCGATCAGCACGATATTCTGCTGATCTACGATGAAGTGATCACCGGCTTGGGGCGGGTGGGAGCCAATACCGGCGCCGAGGCCTTTGGCGTGGCGCCGGACATGCTCACCATCGCCAAGCAGCTCACCAATGGCGCCATCCCCATGGGCGCCGTGGTGGTGCGCCAGGATATCCACGACACCTTCATGGAGCACGGCGGCCCGGACTACCAGGTGGAACTGCCCCACGGCTACACCTACTCCGCCCACCCAGTGGCCTGCGCCGCGGCCCTGGCGGCCCTGGATATCCTCGAGCAGGAACAGCTGGTGCAGCGGTCGGCGCGCATGGCGCCGGTGCTGGAGGAGCGCGTGCACCAGTTGCGCGGCCTGCCCCTGATCACCGATATCCGCAACTGTGGCCTGGCGGCGGGCATCACCCTGGAGGCGGTTCCCGGCGAGCCCCTGCTGAGGCCTTTCCAGGTGGCCATGTCGATGTGGGAGAAGGGCTTCTATGTGCGCTACGGCGGTGACACCGTTCAGCTGGGCCTGCCCTTTGTCGTCGAGGCGCAACAGATCGACAGCCTGGTGAGCGCCCTGGGAGACAGTATCGAGGAGGTGGCGCGGGGAGTTTAGCGGCTGACTGCCAGGGCCGCGGCAATCTGCACCAGCGCCATCAGAGCCGCCCCGGCAATCCACCACGCGCCCAGATCCAGCAGGACAGTGGGCACCAGAATCACCAGCCCCAGAACATAGGCAATCACACCCAGCCACAGCCAGACGGGATTGACGCTCATCAATATCTGCCAGCGCACCACCGTGGCCACCGTCAGCAGCAGCCATCCCCCCAGCAGTATCGCCACGCCAACCGCGTCCACGGCCGAGGGGCCGTGGGTATCGCTGATGGAGAATAGTCTGTGGTCATCGTCGGGAAGGGCAATCACCGCGATACCCGTCAGGGTGGCGGCAAGCCAGATTCCCCAGGTGCGGTTCGATATCGGCACCGGTTGTGTCATCAGTGGTGACTAGGCCCCCAGCCTTGTCAGGGTTTCGGAAAGCCACTCCACCGCCCGGGTGGACGCCGCGGCAGGACCTTCCTCGTCGATGCGCGGCCCCACCAGTTCCAGATCGAACAGGCCCTGGTAGCCCAAATCCAGCAGGTCTCCGATAAGGCTTTCCAGGGGAACCACACCGTCCCCCGGCACGGCGCGGCAGGGGGCGACCCGGTCGCCCAGTACATAGTCGCTGACCTGCACCAGCCCGGTGATCGGCAGGGCGCGGCGGAACAGCTCATGGAGCCGGGCCTCGCCGAAGCAGGGCTGTAAGTCGATGCACACACTGATACCGGTCATCTCCGCCAGCAGGATGGTGTCCGCCAGGGTGTGGGCGATATGGATGTCCACATT
>JBJHDJ010000378.1:0-3085 GCA_050486485.1 Porticoccaceae bacterium | reverse complement strand
CCTTGAGGGACACCTCGCGCAGTGACTCGTACATGCCGCCCTGCACAATACCGAACAGCGCCGAGGGGCTGTCGCCGTGGGCGTCCTTGCTGCGCTGTGCCCAGCGCAGCGACAGTTGCATGGAGTCGCGCGCTTCCTGCTCGGTGGCCGGGTAGGGCGTGCACTCGTCGAAGATCATCACGATGTCCGCACCCAGTTCGCGCTGCACGCGGATCGACCCTTCCGGGTCGAGAAACACCGGGCTGCCGTCGATGGGCGAGCGAAAGGACACACCCTTCTCGGTGATCTTGCGCAGATCGCCGAGGCTGAACACCTGGAACCCGCCGGAATCGGTGAGGATCGGCCCCTGCCACTGGGTGAAATCGTGCAGATCGCCGTGCTCCATCACCACCTGGGTGCCGGGGCGCAACATCAGGTGGAAGGTGTTGCCGAGGATGATCTGGGCGCCGATGCCCTCGATATCCCGGGGGAGCATGCCCTTGACCGTGCCATAGGTGCCCACCGGCATGAAGGCGGGCGTCTCCACCACCCCACGGGGAAAGCGCAACTGGCCGCGCCGCGCCTCACCGTCGGTGGCGCTGACACTGAAATCCATGAAGCAGGTGCGACTCATGCGTGCTCCTCCAGCAGGCGGGCATCGGCCGGGGCGGCGGGGTTGCGGGTCAGGAACATGGCGTCCCCGTAACTGAAGAAGCGATAGCGCTCCGCCACGGCCGCCTCATAGGCCGCCATGATATGGCGATACCCGGCAAAGGCACTCACCAGCATCAGCAGCGTGGATTCCGGCAGGTGAAAGTTCGTCACCAGCGCATCCACCACCCGGAACTCATACCCGGGGTAGATAAAGATGTCGGTCTCGCCCTCGTAGGGGGCGATCTCGCCGGTGGCGGCCGCCGTCTCCAGGCACCGCACGCTGGTGGTCCCCACCGCCACCACCCGACCGCCGCGCGCCCGGGTCTCGGCCACCTGGCGGCAGACCTCCTCGGATACGCTGAGCCATTCGCTGTGCATGTGGTGATCGCGGATATCATCGGCCCGCACCGGCTGGAAGGTGCCGGCGCCCACGTGCAGGGTGACCCAGGCCAGCACCACCCCCTTCGCCTTCAGGCGGTCGAGAATGTCGTCATCGAAGTGCAGGCCCGCCGTCGGCGCGGCCACAGCGCCCGGCTTGCGGGCATAGACCGTCTGGTAGCGCTCCCGGTCGGACTCGGTGTCCTCGCGCTCGATGTACGGCGGCAGCGGCATGTGGCCGTGCCGGTCGAGCAGGTCCACCACCGTCTCGTCCTCACCGGGCCGGAACCGCAGCTCGAACAGCTCGCCCTGCCGGCCCAGCACCGCGACCTCGCCAACCCCTTCCAGCGCCAGCAACGAATCCGGCTTGGGCGACTTGCTGGCCCGCACATGGGCCAGCACACGGTCGCGATCCACCACGCGCTCCACCAGCACCTCTACCCTGCCGCCGCTCGCCTTGTGGCCATGCAGGCGCGCCGGGATCACCCGGGTGTCGTTGAACACCATCAGATCCCCGGGTTGCACCAGCTGGACAATATCGGCAAAGCGACGATGCGCCACGGCGCCGGACGGCCCGTCCAGCGTCAGCAAGCGGCTGCCCTGCCGCTCGCGCGCCGGCGCATGGGCAATCAGGGAGTCCGGCAACAGGTAGTGAAACTGCTCACGTTTCATGACAAAGGGCGGCTTGGGGTGGCGGAAAAGGGCGCAAGGTTAGCGCAAAAGGCGCTCGGGCTCCATGATCCGGGCGCCGCCCCCGGAGCTGCGCCCCGGCCAATCACCCCGCCACAACGCAGTTGACCCGCGCAGGCCCGGCGCTGCTATAATCGCGCCCCTGTGCCAGTGTGGCGAAATTGGTAGACGCAGCGGATTCAAAATCCGCCGGGCTAATACCCCGTGCCGGTTCGAGTCCGGCCACTGGTACCACATCGAGCTTTACCTCCAGCTCCATCCCATCGCTCCGCCCGTACCACAAGATCGCCAACCCCGTGTTCCAGGGGCGGGTTTTCATCAGTAATGGCAAGACCGCCAGACGCGGGCGGCCTCCTCGCCAGTGTTCCACTGGATTTTTCTAGCGCGGATGACTTGCGGCAAGCACACCGTCGTCACCCGAATTGACAACCAGCCATGTATTTGCAACGCTTACTTCGAGCCCTGCCCGTGGTGTTCCCGCCCCTTCTTCGGGAAGGTGTGCACAAGGAACATGATGGGCGGGGTTTGTTTCGTTCTGGGTCGAGCAAGCATTGCCCCCCCTCGCGCTCAATAGTGGCTCTATCACCTTGGGTCCAGCGAACATCCGGGGAACATCCAAATGTCGGTTTCTCGGCCCTCGCATTTTCCGCAATAGCGATCAAACCCATGGCGTCCCGCCCATGCCCCATCAAGTCCGCACCGAAACTCCCGCCCGATATCGCACTGGCAGGCCTGCGGCCAATCTAGACAAGATCGTCTCCGGAGGGCAGACAGGTGTTGACCGGGCCGCACTGGATGCCGCGCTGGCCGTCAACTTCCCGGCGGGAGGCTGGTGCCCAGAAGGACGGCTGGCCGAAGATGGTGTCATTCCAGCCCGCTACCCGCTCCAGGAATTGCCCGGCGCCGGTTACCGGCAGCGCACCCTGCAAAATGTCCGGGACAGCAACGCCACACTCATCATCTATTACGACATCCTGTCGGGGGGCACCGAACAGACACTGGCCTTCTGTCTGAAGGCGCACAAACCCTATCTGCTGATCGATGCGGAAGCCATTGACACGGACAACGCTGTCGAAAAGCTTATTCGCTTCCTGGGGCAAGGTTCAGGCAAGGTGTTGAACGTGGCCGGTCCTCGCGGTAGCGCCGGAGAATGGACCTATGACTACACCCGAGCTGTAATGGATGAATTTCTTGATCGCATACTACATGGGTGACCTGCGTGACACTCGAACATAGCAACAACGGGGCTTAGGGAAGGTCTGAATAACCCACGTTTTCGACCTTCCTGACCAAATTTCCCAGTAGTGGAGCCCAAAATGCAGCTCACTCCCCTGGTTATCTGTCCCGAAACCGGCTATTTGCCGAATTTCGGGCGCACCTACCC
>JBJHDJ010000377.1:2437-3102 GCA_050486485.1 Porticoccaceae bacterium | reverse complement strand
GGCCCCCCCTGCTGGTGTTGGGTGGCGGTTGCACAAACCTCACCGCGGCTGATCTGGGCGGCGTCGGCGGAACCCTGGCGCAGCGCCTGGAAAGGGCCCTGTTGTTGCCCCAAGCAGCCTTCGAAACCGTGGCCCGCCGCACTTTGAGGGTACGCCAGGATGGCGTCCTCGACGAACACGGATTCTTCATGGCGGGGGCCCTGGTGGATGGGGTGATCCGCCAATGCCATCGCCGCCAGGAATCCGGCCCCGGCCTGTTCCGCGCCGGCCCGCTGGGTACCGCGGGGCGTCTCGTCCAGCTGGCGGCCCTGGGACTGGTCGGTCGCCTGAATTTGCCAGCGCCCCGCTGTACCCTGGAGTCACAGGCCCTTGGCGGCCTCCAGGGGCCGCTGCGGTTGCTGCTGGCCACCACCCTGGATCACGCTGGATGGTTCAATCCCTACGCCCCCCGTGGCGAGGGATCGGTGCGACTCACCGCGGTGCTTGAGAGCGCGCCGGGGTTCTGGCGCAATCTCCCCGGACTCTTGCGGGGGCGCTTCGGCGACAGCCTCAATAGTGATTCAGGCTATCTCAGCGGCCGCGCCGAAAGCATCGACATCACCGGGCTGCCGTCCATCACCCTGGACGGCCAGGAGTACGATATCGACCCCACCCGGCCACTGATG
>JBJHDJ010000377.1:0-2427 GCA_050486485.1 Porticoccaceae bacterium | reverse complement strand
CCCACCATCCAGTTTCTGCGCTCATGAACCCCCTGGAAACCCTGCTGGCGGACGATCTCGAGGCCGGATCCGCCCCGACCGCCATCGCCGCCCTGGCCGGCGAGATTCGCCGCCGCCACGGCAATGGGGTGCGCGCGGTGCTGTTCTATGGCTCCTGCCGGCGCCGCGCCAGCGTCGAGGGGCTGGCGGATCTGCTGGTGCTGGTGGACAGCTACCGTGCCGTGCATCACCGGTGCTCCTCCCGCCTGTTCAACCGCCTGTTGCCCCCCAATGTCTACTACCTGGAGCACGCCACTGGAGGCCAGGTGCAGCGTTGCAAGTACGCCGTGGTTTCCCTGGCGGACTTCGAGCGCCGCTGCGGCCACGGACTCGACGCCTATTTTCGCGCCCGCTTCTGCCAGCCCTGTGGCCTGCTGTGGGCGGCGGATGAACAAGTCCGCCAGCGGGTGGTACGGGCGCGGGCCGTGGCGCTGACCACTTTCGCCATTGAATTCGCGCCCCTGGTGGCCGGGCATTGCCCGTCCCTGGATTTCTGGCAAGGCGCCCTGGCGGCCAGCTACCGCTGCGAACTGCGGCCCGAGCCTCCGGATACCGCCGCCCGCCTGGTGCAGGCCGACGCGGGGTACTACCGGGCCGCCGCCGACGCGGTGCTGCCCGCCCTGCCCTGGGTATCCCGGCAGGGGGACGATTGGCATTTCTCCCCGCCCCGCCGCGCCCGCTGCCATGCCCGGCTACGCTGGGGCCTGCGCCGCCCCTGGGGCAAGACCCTCAATGTGCTGCGCCTGCTCAAGGCGGCGGGCACCTTCAGCAACGGCATCGACTATGTGCTGTGGAAGATCGAGCGCCACAGCGGGGTGCGCATCGAGGCCAGCGACAGGATGCGGCGCTACCCGCGCCTGTCCGCCATCGGCCTGGCCTGGAAGGTCTGGCGCCGGCGGGTGTTGCAATGAGCCAGCGCGCCATGGAGCGGCTCACTTCCGCCAGCGGCCGCGGCGTGCTGCCCATGCTGGTGTCCTTCGTGCGCGCCTACCCGGGGCGCAGCGCCGTGGCGGTGGGGGCGATCTTCGTCGCCGGGCTGCTGGACGGCCTGGGACTGTCCACCCTGCTGTCCATGCTCACCCTGGCCGCTGGCGAGGCGGGCGCCGAGCCATCGGTGCCGGAGCAACTGGCCCTGCAGGTGGCGGCGTGGTTGGGGGTGCCCCCCACCACCTTGAGCCTGTTGGCGCTGGCCACGGTGCTGATTGGCCTCAAGGCGATATTGAGCCTGGCGGCCAACCGCCAGGTGGGTTACACCGTGGCCCACATCGCCACCGACCTGCGCATGGCGTTGATCCGCGCCGTGCTGGGGGCGCGCTGGAGCCACTACCAGGGGCAGTCCGTGGGCCGCCTGTCCAACGCCGTCGCCACCGAGGCGGAGCGCGCCTCCCGGGGCTTCCTGGAGGGCTCCCTGATGGCCGCCCAGATGCTCAACGCGGTGATCTACACGGCCCTGGCCTTCGCCATTTCCTGGCACGCCGGCCTTGGCGCGGTGATCGCCGGCGCCCTGCTGCTGGGCCTTTTGCAAGTGCTGGTGCGCACCTCGCGGCGCGCCGGCCAGCGCCAGACCGGGCTGCTCAGGTCCATGCTGTCGCTGATGACCGACCAGCTCAGCGCCGTCAAACCCCTCAAGGCCATGGCCCGGGAGGAGCATGTCGATGCCCTGTTGCTGGATCACAGCCGCGAGCTCAAGCGCTCCCTGCGCCGCCAGGTGATCAGCAAGGAAACCCTTCGTGCTCTCCAGGAGCCCCTGCTGGCCATTCTGGTGGGAGTCGGCTTTTTCCTCAGCCTGGAGATGCTGGAGATGGGCCTGGCGGAAGTGGTTCTGATGGTTTTTTTACTGGCGCGGGTGGTGAACTACCTGGCCAAGGCGCAGCGAGCCTATCAGCAGATCGCCATTGACGAGAGCGCCTACTGGTCCATCCGCGAGGCCATCGATGACGCCCAATCTCACCCCGAGCCTGCCGGCGGCAAGCGCCAGGTGGATCTTGAAAGCCATATTCGCCTGGAGCGGGCGTGCTACCGCTACCCTGGAGGTCCTGTCGTTCTCGACAACCAGTCCCTTATCATACCCGCCCGTCAGCTTACCCTGATCGTCGGGCCTTCCGGCGCCGGCAAGACCACCCTGCTGGACATGGTGAGCGGTCTCATCGAACCGGACGCCGGCCAGGTACTGGTGGACGATGTGCCCCTGCCCGACATGGCGCTGCGCCACTGGCGGCGGCAGATCGGCTATGTGCCCCAGGAGCCCCTGTTGGTGGCGGCCTCGGTGGCCCACAACCTGACCCTCGGCGATCCCGACCTGGACGACGAGGCCGTGCGCCGCGCCCTGGAGGCGGCGGATGCCTGGGATTTCGTGCGGGAGATGCCCCAGGGTATCCACACCGATAT
>JBJHDJ010000376.1:0-3114 GCA_050486485.1 Porticoccaceae bacterium | reverse complement strand
GTCCACCAGCAGCATGGCGCCGTGGCGTTTCTTGACTTCAACGAAGTCCGCCAGGGGCGGGCGGTCGCCGAGCATGCTGTACAGTCCCTCGATCACCACCAGGGCGTTTCGCGCCTTGTCGCCGAGACGCCGCAGGCGGGCGTCGAGGCTGTCGGGATCGCTGTGGCGGAAGCGGATGGTGCTGGCGCTGCTCAGGCGGCAGCCGTCGTAGATGCTGGAGTGGCTGTCGGCGTCCACCAGCAGGTAGTCGTCCGGCCCGACAAGGGTGGACAGCACCCCCAGGTTGGCCTGGTAGCCGGTGGAAAACACCAGGGCGGATGGCCAGCCATAGGCGGCGGCGATTTCCATCTCCAACTGGCGATGGCAGTCGAGGGTGCCGTTGGCCATGCGCGAACCGGTGGTGCCGGTGCCGTGGTGGCGGATGGCCTCGATGGCGGCTTCCTGGACGCGGGGCTGGAAGGTCATCCCCAGGTAGTTGTTGGTGCCCGCCAGCAGCACCTTGCGGCCGTCGATGATGGCCTCGGTGGCGGACAGTACCTCCATGGGGGTGGCCAGGGGAGGCGGGCCAGACCCGCGCAGGGCGCTGTAGGTCTGTTGCAACGGCCTGAACTTGTCGAACAGGCTCATCCCTGCCTTTCCGCCAGGCGCTTGAGGATGCAGGAAGCCAGGTCGTCCACGGTGCGGACTTCCGCCAAAAGGTCGGTGGGAATGGTGATATCCAGTTGGTCCTCGATTTCCATCACCATGTCCATGACCCTGAGGGAATCCAGGTCGATGTCTCCCACCAGATCGGTGTCCGGCTTGATGACCGGCGCCTGGTAGGGGAGGACCGCGGTCAGGGCATCCTGGATGATGCGGTAGATCCTGGTCTTTGATTCAGTCATGGGCGTCATTTCCATCCGGGCAGGCTGGCCAGCGCCTGGTGAAGCCGGATCCCGGGCTCCCACCCGATCGCGGCCAGAAGCGCGCCATTATCGCAAAACCAGTCGTGATGGACCAGTTCCCTGGCCTTGCCGGGCACCAGAATCGGCGGCTGCCGATAGCATCGAGACAGCGCCAAGTTGGCCGCCGCCAAAGTTTTCAGCAGTGTGGCCGGGATCACCAGGGTGCGCACCGGGCGGCCCCGAACCTCGCTGGCCAGTGCCGCCACCTTGCGCCAGTCGTAGCCGCCTGGCTCGCCATCGTGAAGGGTAAGGCTCGCCTGCAGCGGCTCGTCCAGGGCGGCCAGTTCCAGCAGCACCCGCGCCAGGTCATCCACATGCACCAGGGAAAAACGGTTGTCCGCCGAGCCCATCACCGGCAGCCAGCCCCGTGCCAGGGCGCGCCACAGGGGGGCGAGGGCGGGGTCGTCGGGGCCGTACACCACGGGGGGGCGCAGGGTGGTCCAGCGCTTTCCCCCTTCGACGACGGCGACCTCGGCGGCGGCCTTGCTCTCGGCGTACCAGGAAAGGCGCGGCTCACGGGCGGCAAGGGAGGAAACATTCACCAGATGGGCGTTGGGGTTGACCCGGGCGATGGCGTCCAGCAGGCGACGGGTACCCTGCAGGTTGTCCCGTAGAAAATCCTCCCGGCTGCGCCCGCGGATGGCGCCCGCCAGGTGGATCACCGCGTCGCAACCGGCCACCAGCTCACACAGGGCGGCGCTGTCGGAGAGGTCTCCAGGCACCGGCGTGACGCCGGGCGCCGCCGCCAGGTGACCGACCCGGGCCGGTCGCGCCAGGGCCTTGACGGAGCAGCCGAGCTGGCCAGCGGCGCGCAGCAAGTGACGACCGATAAACCCTGTGCCACCGGTAATGGCGATACGCATGCTGGCCTACCCGGCGGGATGCGCGCGCCCGGTCAGCGAACCCCTGTCAGGGGGACTGGGCGAGACCGGCGACGGCACTCTCCGGCTCCTCACTGAACAGGGGACTGCCGGCATGGCGCTGCAGGAATTCCTTCCTGGCCAGGCTGCGGGAAAGCTTGCCGGAGGAGGTGCGCGGCAGGGTGCGGGGTGGCACCAGGTCGATCAGACAGGAGATGCCGAACTCGGCGCTGACACTGGCGTGAATGCGGTCCACCAGGGAGGCGCGGCGCTGGGCGTCCAGGTCGCGGCACTGCACCACCAGCACGGCGATTTCGCTGCCCTCTGGCCCGGGCACGGAGAACGCCGAGGTGTCCTCGAGGCGCACCTCGGGTTGCTGCTCGGCGAGCCGCTCCAGGTCGTGGGGCCACAGATTGCGGCCATTGATGATCAGCAGATCCTTGCTGCGGCCGGTGATGAACAGACTGCCCCCTCCCCAGTAGCCGATATCCCCGGTGTTGAGCCAGCCATCCTCGGACAGCACCTCGGCGGTGGCCTCCGGGTTGTTGAAATAGCCGGTCATCAGGCTCGGGCCGCGCAGGAAAATTTGCCCACACTGACGCTCGCCCAGCACCTGGCCCTGTTCGTCCCGTATCTCCACCTCGAACTCCGGCAAGGGGATGCCGCAGTTGACATAGAAATTGACCCGGTCCTGCCCACCCTCGGCAACCATGGGGCGGGCTTCCCCGCTATGGGCCAGCACTTCGCTGTCCACCGCGTCCACCTGCAGGCCGCTGTCGAGGGCGAAACTGACCCCCAGTGAGCACTCCGCCATGCCGTAGCTGGGCACGAAGGCGCGCCAGTCGAAGCCCGCCGGCGCCAGGGTGCGGGCGAACTTGCGCAGCCAGCCGGGGCGGATCATCTCGGCGCCGACACCGGCGATGCGCCACGCCGACAGGTCGAGCTGGTCGAGATCCCCGGGACGCAGGCGGCGAGCGCACAGGGCATAGCCGAAGGGTGGCGCGAAGGACATGGTGCAGCGGTTGCGGGACATCAGGGTGAGCCAGGTACGGGGCCGCATGGCGAAATCCCGGGTGGGCAGAAAATCCACCGAGCGCTGCGAGGCCATGCCCCCCAGCAGCAGGCCCACCAGCCCCATGTCGTGGTAGAAGGGCAACCAGGAAAAGAAACGATCCTCGGCGTCGAGGCGCAGGCCCCGCCGGATGATGCCTTCGAGATTGCTGAGCACCGCCCGCTGGGTGATCATCGCCCCGCGGGGAAAGCGGGTGCTGCCCGAGGTGTACTGCAAATAGGCCAGTTCATCCGGCTCG
>JBJHDJ010000375.1:0-3116 GCA_050486485.1 Porticoccaceae bacterium | reverse complement strand
TCCCACCAGCCCCCGCAGGAACAATAGGAAATGGTGGGTGCCAAAAGGGGAGATATTCTTGCGCCGCACATCCCCGTAGCTCAGCACCAGGGATACCAGGGCGCGGGCGGCGATGATCTCCATCACCGGGATGCCCTGCTGCCCGGCGAACTTCACGCACATGCCCATCAGCGCGAAGGCCAGGGCGCTGGCCAGCATATAGCGGGCGCCGAGGGGAATGGCGGCGACAAAGGGCGGTGGCGTCATGACTAGCCTGGAGATCGGGTGGCGGGGGATTATACCTGGGGGTACCATGACCCCGTTGGCCTGGAGACGATCCCGTGGCGAAAACCCTCATCACCCTCGGTGCCGCTTTGCTGATTTGCGGCGTGTTGCTGTATTTATTCCCCAACCTGTTTGCCTGGTTCGGCCGCTTGCCGGGGGACATCCGTATCGAATCCGGGCGCGGCCGGGTGTCCGTCCCCATCACTTCGATGATCATTCTCAGCGTGGCCCTGAGCCTGGTGCTGACCCTGCTCAGGCGTTGAGACCGAACAGGGAGGTTGGCCTTCACCAACACCTGTTGATTCAAGTCAACGCCCCCTTTTCCCTTTCCGGTGACACTGCCACCATCCAACAGGCGAGGCAGTGGCGCCTTCATTCGGCAGGAGGGTTTGGCAATGACGGGCAAGGCAAGAATCGACGGCGTGGCGGGAACGACCGAGCAACCGGAAATCATTCCCGTGGAGGCCTATATCTCCGAGGACTATGCCCGCGCCGAACGGGACAGGCTGTGGCGCAAGGTCTGGCTCCAGGCCGGGCGCCTCGAGGACATTCCCGAGGTGGGCAATTACATCACCTACGATATTCTCGACGACTCGGTGCTCATCGTGCGCACCACATCCGATACCCTCAAGGCCTATTACAATGTTTGCACCCACCGGGGCCGCCGCCTGGTGGACACGCCCCCGGGAGCTCGTAACGCTCGGGGCAAGCAAATGAAGTTCTCCTGTGGCTTTCATGCCTGGACCTTCGACCTGGAGGGCCACTGCGTGTATCTGGCCAGGCGCGAGGACTGGCAGGGGGCCGCCACGGACGAGCGCACACGCCTCGGCCAGGTGAGGGTGGATACCTGGGGCGGCTGGATCTGGATCAATCTGGATCCCGACTGCGAGCCCCTGAGGGACTACCTGGAACCCGCCGCCACTTTGCTCGACCCGTTCGAGCTGCACAACATGCGCCCCCGCTGGCGCTACTGGACCATTTTCGACTGCAACTGGAAAGTGGCCCTGGAAGCCTTCAACGAAACCTACCATGTTCCCGGCACTCACCCCGAATTCAACGCCTTTGGCGACTTCACCGGCTGGGGCAGGCCGGCGGGCAAGCACAGTTACATCGGTTACGACACCGGCGAAGGCCCCAAGGAAAATGCCTCCAAGCTGCGCCTCGGCAAGGGCGACCCCCGTATCACCACCGCCGAGATGCAGAAGTACACCTGGGAAGGGGTCAACACCAACACCACCAAGACCCTGGTGGATGTGGCGCAAACCCTGCCCGAAGTGCTGCCTGAGGGCACGCCTGCCGCCGAGGTGCTGAAATACTGGCTCGACACCGCGCGGGCCATCGACGAGAAGCGCGGCGTTTTTTGGCCCAGGGTGGACCCGGAGCATGTGGCCAAAAGCGGCACCGCCTGGCAGATCTTCCCCAACCAGCAGATTGGCCACGCCGTCAACAACATGCTGTGCTATCAGGCGCGGCCTTATGGCTACAACCCGGACAAGTGCTACTTCGAGGTGGCGGTGTACGAGTTGTACCCGGCAGGGGAGGCACCGGATACCGAGTGGACCTACGCCGATCCCAAGGACTTCCCCTATGTGCTGACCCAGGATTTCTCCAACATGGCGGCGGTGCAACAAGGCATGAAGAATGTGGGTTTCAGGGGCAACATCCCCAACCCCAAGGCGGAGGGGGCGGTAGCCAGCCTGCATCGCAATCTGGCGCGCTACATGGGGACAGGGGCGCCGCGGAAGTTGGAGTGAGGGGAGAGTTGCCAGTTTTCAGTTTTCAGTTGTCAGTTGTCAGTTGTCAGTTTTCAGTTTGGTCAGTTCCACGGCCATTTGTGGGAGCAGGGCTTGACGCTGACCACGATCATCTTGGCGTCAGACGTCAGACGCCCCCATCAAAACCCCCGCAGCTGAATATCATGGGCCGCCCGCGCCAGTTCCTCCTGGAAGTCCGGGTGGGCGATGGCGATCAGGCGGCGGGTGCGCTCCGCCAGGGGCTGGCCCTTGAGTTCGGCGGCGCCGAACTCGGTGACGATCACATCCACCTCGGTGCGTGCCGTGGTGACCGGGCCCGACAGGGCAGGGGTGATCTTGCTGATGGTGCCCCCCTTGGCGGTGGCGGACAGGGCGATGATGGCGCGGCCTCCCGGCGAGCGGGCGCCAGCCCGCACGAAATCTACCTGGCCACCGGTGCCCCCCAGGTAGGCTGAGCCGCTCTGTTCGGCATTGACCTGGCCGGTGAGATCCACCTCCAGGGCCGAGTTAATGGTCACCAGCCGCGACAGTTTTGCCAGTACCGCGGCGTCGTGGGTGTAGCTGGTGGCGCACATGCGAATGGCGCTGTTGCCGTGGGCCCACTGGTAGAGGCGCCGGGTGCCGATCAGGGCGCCATTGATGGATACACCGACATCGATTTCCTTGCGGGCATTGGTGAGCACCCCGGCTTCCACCAGATCCACCAGGCCGTCGCCGAACATGCCGGAGTGGGCCCCCAGGTCCTTGCGGTCACCGAGCAGGCGTAGTATGGCGTCCGGGACGGCGCCGACGCCGGTCTGGATTACCGCGCCATCGCCAATGTATTGGGCGCAGTGGCGGGCAATGGCTTCGTCGGTGTCGGAAATCCTGGCCGCCGGCACTTCCACCGGCGGGCGGGAGACCTGCACCGCCACATGGATGGCGGATGCCGGGATGGTTTCCCCCATGGTGAAGGGCACCTGGTCGTTGACCTCGGCGATCACCAGACGCGCCTTGCTCACGGCGGCCCGCACATAGTCGCTGATCAGGCCGCAACTGTGGTTGCCATGGGCATCCGCCGGGCTCACCTGGATCATGGCTACATCGCAAGGGATGATG
>JBJHDJ010000374.1:0-3168 GCA_050486485.1 Porticoccaceae bacterium | reverse complement strand
CGGGTGGCCCTTTTGCTTGAGTGGCCGGCCGTCCAGATCCGTTCTTCGAGGCGCGGTTCGACAACATGCGGAGCATGTTGGACGAGGAGCGCAGCGACGAAGCCCCGCAGGGGTGGCAACCGCCCAAAGGCGGTTGCCATCAATCCAGCACGACCCACCAAATACGCTTCCAAGTAGTTCCAAGGAAGAACCTAATGCACTGTTTTTCCGCGTTTTTTGTTGTATGAGTGTTCCATCAGATCCAAAATGTCCTAGGAAAGCCGGCCAATAGTGGGGGCATCATTGGGGGCATTCTGGAGTCTGGCGTAGTCTCACAAATTCTACCCTGCCCCTGTGCTTGGCAACCCCTGTGGTGAGGATCAAGTCCCGCAGGCGATAAAGCTGTTGCCATAATGCATTCAGTTTATTAGTATGAATGCATTGACTGCAATTGGAGACTGTACCATTGGCCATGTTAACCGTTCGCAATCTGCCCGACGAGGTGCATCGCGCCCTGCGTGTGCGTGCCGCGCTACACGGGCACAGTATGGAGGCTGAGGTGCGCGAAATACTGGAGACCGCAGTGGTGCCGGAGGGCAGGGTTAAGCTAGGTTCGTTATTGGCGGATATTGGCCGCCAAGCGCGACTGACTGATGAGGATGTCGCGTTGATCGAACAGGTGCGCGACAAAACCCCAGCCCGCCCGATGGACTTCGAGTGATCCTGCTGGATACCAATCTTGTATCGGAGCCCCTGCGTCGGGAACCCGAACCGCGCGTGATTCAATGGATAGACGCCCAGCTCTTGGAGACACTCTACCTGTCCGCCATCACCGTGGCCGAACTACGGGCTGGCGTTGCCCTGTTGCCTGCCGGTAAGCGCCGGACGGGATTGCAGGAGGATATTGAAAGGCGGGTACTGCCGCTGTTTGCCGGGCGGGTACTGCCCTTCGACATGCCCAGCACCCAAGCCTATGCTGACCTGGTGGTCAAGGCCCGCAGGGCCGGGATTGCCCTTGCCGCCGCCGATGGCTATATCGCCGCCATCGCCCTTGCCAATGGCTTTGCGGTCGCCACCCGCGACACCACCCCCTTCGAGGCCGCTGGCGTCACTGTCATTGATCCCTGGCGGGATTGATTCAAACTGGCAACTGAATGCCAAAAAACGAAAAATGACGAAGAGTGATTGTCTCGACTGACCGACCTGCCTGCCAACCTGAAGGTAAAGGACCCCACTCTGGGAGCCGACCTGGAAAGAGAATTCAAGGTACTGTCGTCCCGTCTGCCCTTTGGGCTCAACTTTGAACATCACCGCCCGGATGTGGTGGGGTTTACCACTTCGCCCTGCGCGCAAGGGGGACAAGGTACGGGTGTTGCCCTCCAGGGGGGCTGCCACCAAAGGAGATCAGCGCCTTTGGCAAATCAAGGCCATCCACAAGAAGAAGACCGCCGATCTGGAGTTGCTCAACACATAAGTCCTTCATACAGAAAAGCGCGGGCGATCCTCTCGCAATCCGGGGCGCTGACCCCGGCACGGCGCATACAGGCATTCCATTTGGACTGGACGGTCCGCACGACGTTTTGGAACAGTTTTTCCGCCTCGTCCCGGTTCAGAAGGAACCGGCCATGGCCGGACAGTAAATTGGTTCTGGTGGCGGCGCGGCCTTCAAAACCGCAATCCATGGCGAGGTCTCGCCGTTCCTGGGAAATGGCGGGCATGGGTGTCAGATCGTAAGCAGGACTTAATCGCCATCCCGCATCCTTGGCCAGAATGGCGTGATTACGGGGGTGGTCATCCAGGTTGGAGATGGCGGCGTTAAAGCACATCCGTAGAAACAGCTCCCGCAGGTCATCCGTCGGGTGGGTGCTGACACGGCGGATTTCATCGGCGAGAAGCAGATAAGACCAGTTTGTCCGGCTGGTGGCATCATCATCGGTTTGCAACAGGGTGACGGCGCTCACCATGCGGTGCCGCCGGTAGCCGGTTTCGGCCTTGTCGCGATCAAATCGCCGCACTAGCAGCGTGTCCCGGCCCGCGACCGTCGTCAGGCGGCTATCTGCTGCTGAAATACCGCATTGTCCAGCAAGGGTGAGCAGGGCGTGTTCGATCCTGGGGTGGTTCCAGCGGTCATCCTGGCGGGAGAATTTGGCGAGCCACAGAGCTTCGCCATCCTCGACAACTGTTTTGGGGCGCGCGCCGCCCATGGAGGTGCCACCTACCAGGAGCAGGTCTTCCAGCTGTTCTCCGGCGCTACCCGCCGCATCGGGGTCATCGTCAATGATGGCATCGGCGGCGTGTTGCAGTTTTTCCAGATCAAGGGTGCGGTTATAGCGGTTTTCGGGAAAAGGGGGAGTTACATTCTCGCCAAAGCCGAGTGCCCCGGCGCGGTCATCCGGCCCGCCCAGCAGGTAGTCAAACTCTTCCAGTCGGCCTTTGCGGTGGCGCTCGATCACCCTGCGGCCCCAGGAGTCTGGCATGGCATCCCGGATAGCGCCGAAGAAACCCGCCATACTCGCCGTCTCAAAAGTACCGGTTTGCAGGCGCAATTCGACGGGATCAATCTCCACCGCATCGGGTCTCTCGCGGTATTTGCGGCCATAAATGAATGTGCCGACCGGCCCGCTGCTGTGATCAGTGAGACGGAACCGGCCTGCCGTGACAAAGGCCGTCTCGCCCGGAGGTACTATATAGACGTAGCATTCACGCTCAGAAGTCATCATCAAGCGCCTTTCGTTTGGGAGCGGTTTTCGGGCCGCGGGCGGCTTCGAGAGTTTTGCCCTCCTGGTCGTGGTCGGGGTCGGCCACTTTCTCCATCTGGTTCAGGAGCCCGAGTGCCCACAGCGCGCCGAGATAGGCCGCGACGGAGGTAGTGGGTTTGCCTTTCTCGATGTCCGCAAGCACATAGCGGGAAATGCCGATCTTTTCGGCAAGTTGATCCTGCGTGAGTTTGCGGCGCAGTCTGGCCCGCTTGATGTTTTGGCCCAGCGTGACCAGGGCCTTTTCCACGGCATAGGGCGGCGACGCGGATATTTTGCTGACGCGGGGCATGATGTCTTAAAGCCTCTTAAATGTGTTTTAAGATAATTTAAAGCAACATATCTTGAGTTTTCAGCGCTGTCAATCAAAAGAAGTTGCTTTCATCGTACTTTATGCCGGTATATGTTGTATTAAAGCAACATTATTTGGGGA
>JBJHDJ010000373.1:0-3176 GCA_050486485.1 Porticoccaceae bacterium | reverse complement strand
GCGTTGCGGCGCGCATGACGGATGTGGAAATCGAGGCCGTGGCCAACTTCATTGCCGGGCTCAAGGGCAACTGAGGCCGCTGGCTCACCGAATAGAGGTGCCCTAAAGGCGGCCGCGGGCCGCCTTTTTGTTACCCGGCTTGCCAGATGGCCGGCAAACTGAATAATAGGTATGGACACGGGCGGGTTTCGACCCCGGCCATAAGTCCTAAAACCGTGGAGTTGACATGCAAAGCATCGCCAAGTGGATCTTTCCCCTGTTGATTGTTTTTACCCTGGGCTGCCAGGCGGAGCAGGACCCCGGCCAGGCGCCGCCGGCCGTCACGGACCCTGCCCAGACCACGACTCCGGTGCAGGAGCGCCAGGCGCCGGCCCCCACCTCGGCGGCGGTCACCGGAAATTATATCGCCGGTACCCACTACGAAGTGCTGCCGCAACCGGTACCCACCGCCGACCCCTCGCGGATCGAGGTCTCCGAAGTGTTCTCCTACAGCTGCGTGCACTGCTACGACTTCGAGCCCCTGTTCCAGGCCTGGGCGGAAACCCTGCCGGACGATGTGGCGGTGGTGCACACCCCCGCCATGTGGGACCAGCAGGGCATCATGGAGCGCCATGCCCGAATTTACTACACCGCCAAGGCGCTGGGCGTGTACGACACCCTGCACATGGCCACTTACCGGGCCATCCACGAGCAGCGCAACCACCTGGACAGCGACGAGGCGGTCGCCAAGCTGTTCGAGGAGCACGGTGTGAGTCGCGAGGACTTCGACAGAACCTTCAGGTCCTTCGGGGTCAACAGCGCCGTCAGCCAGGCCGAGGCGCGCCTGCGGGGCTACCGCACCCAGGGTACCCCGGAGATCGTGGTGAACGGCACCTATCGCATCAGCGGGCGCATGGTGGGCGACAACCCGAGCATGCTCGGCGTCGCCAATTTCCTGATCGACAAGGTCCGCCAGGAGCAGGCGCGCCAGTGATTCTCACGCCGCAATAGCTCAGTCGGTAGAGCAACTGATTCGTAATCAGTAGGTCGGAGGTTCGATTCCTCTTTGCGGCACCATCTCCAGGATGCTGCCCCGAGTGCATTGGAAACAGGCTACCCCGTGGGAATAGGCAACACTTTTGGAGAAGGCTCCCCGCCCGCCTCTCGCCTATCACGCTGATAGGCGAGGGGATTCGCGGCTCGGGGGCCTCGGGTCCCTCGCTACATTTTTCAGCGGTTCCCTAACTGCGCAGGCTAGCAAATTTCGGGTTCGATCTTGCCTTCAGGAATCATGTATCCAACCTGCCGTACCGTAACAATATATTGTGGTGTATTGGGGTTAACCTCAATTTTTTGACGGAGCCTGGCGACAAAATTGTCGATGGCCCTGTCAGCCGGGTTCCATTCCTTTCGAAAGATTGCCTTGGAGATCACTTCCCGAGACACAGATGTATTATCAGCATCGATGAGCAATCTGATAAATTCGAACTCTCGTGCATTGAGAAAGATTTTCTTGCCGCCACTCTTGAGATACCGCTGATGACTGTTTAATAGAATCTTGCCGGTGTCCGATTCGTCAGCCGGTCGCGTCACAGTGTAGCGGCGGATAACGGCATTGACTCTTGCGAGCAAAATCCTGGGATCGAAAGGCTTGGCTATATAGTCATCGGCGCCCACTTCCAACCCCACAACCGTATCTATGTTGTCATCCAGGGATGTGAGCATGATAACGGGAATATCAGTAGTGGATTTGATCCATTTGGTGAGCTCAATGCCATTCTCCCCTGGCATGAGAACATCTATGGTTGCCAGGTCAATTCTCTCTTGTTGCAGTATCTGCTTGGCTTCCCTGGCGCTGCTCGCCTGAAAGCAGAAAAAGCCATATTTATCAAAAAGTATACTGAGCTGTTGCCTTATCAGCTGCTCGTCGTCAACGACCAATATAGTCTTGCGCATCACTGTTCCATGTAGATTCTAGACGGTGTTATGGTTACCCGGTGTCCAGGTCCTCGACGGGTTTGCTCTGGCTGTGATACAGCGTGGTTTCCTGGAGCAAGGCGGCGTTCTCGCTGTCCATGGGTAACGTCCTGACAATCTTGAGCTTGGTCTGGTCCGCCCTGACACTTTCAGCAAAAAGGTCAACCAGGAACGGTTGAAGTTTGCTTCCATCCCCCGAGGCCACCACGAGAACCTTGGGCAGGATCATATATAACGGGTTTTTCTCCACCACCACGGCCTTTTCGCCCGTGTTAAGTTCGACAAGCGTGCCAAGTGGGTATACCCCCATGAATCGGATAAATTTCTCAACCAGTTGGGCGTCAAACTGCTTTCCCTTGTTGGCGTATATTTCACCCATTGCGCTGGTGGGCGACAGTCTCGGTTGACGATAGCTATCCGAAGACGTGAGCCGATCGTAGACATCGACGATGGAGACTATCCTGGCATTGTAGGGGATTGCCGCGCCCTTTAGCTTGCGGGGATAGCCCGATCCATCCGCATGTTCGTGGTGGGCGTAGGCGACATCAACCGCTGGCCAGTAGTATTCGTTGGTTGTCAATATCGAGCTGCCTTCCATGGCGTGGCCACGGACGGCATGTTTCTGTTGATTGGAATAGGCCCCTTCCCAGTCGATCAACTGGGTGGGAAGCTTGAGCATGCCAACATCGTGCAGAAGTGCACCGAGAGCAAGGTCGTGCAGCTCCCGGCTATCCATATTTAGAAACCGCCCGAAGGATGCCGCCAGTGCGCAGCAGGAGATCGCGTGGCTCTCCAGGCTGACACTCACCCGCTCCATCTGCGATATCAGTGCAAGCGCGTAGGGGTTGGAAATGACGCTGTCGACGCATGAATCGACGATGGTTCTAACGGTTCCGGAGGATTCACCGGAGTCAAGGGCAATTTTATCAAGTAATCCAAAAGTGAGTTGCGTCACCCTCTCATAGGTTCTCCGCTCATTGGCCCAACTACCGCTATCGGGAAAACTCTGGATATCGCGGGCACTGAGCGCCCCCAGATCACGACTGCTGAGCGCGCCACCAGCGTGTGATTCGAACAAGTCTATATAGACATAGTCACTGTATTTCTTAACCTCGTCGATGTCATCTTCATTACAGATGTAAAAGCCCTGGATGGCGAAGGGTGTCTCGATCCAGGGCCGGTCCAGTTCGGAGACGAACATGCCGACGCGAAGATGATGG
>JBJHDJ010000372.1:0-3200 GCA_050486485.1 Porticoccaceae bacterium | reverse complement strand
CGCCGGCAACGGCGCCGCTGCCGCCGCCAGCAATGTGGAGAGCTTCACCGTCGTCCGCACCAAGAAGGGCAATGTGAAGCCCCGCGGCCTCAACCAGCAGCGCTATGTGCGGGCCATCCAGACCCACGACATCAATTTCGGCGTGGGACCGGCGGGCACCGGCAAGACCTACCTGGCGGTGGCCTGCGCCGTGGAGGCCCTGCTCAGGGACGAGGTGGAGCGCATCCTGCTGGTGCGCCCGGCGGTGGAGGCGGGGGAGAAACTCGGCTTCCTGCCCGGCGACCTGTCCCAGAAGGTGGACCCCTACCTGCGGCCCCTGTACGACGCCCTCTACGAGATGCTCGGCACCGAGACGGTGGGCAAGCTCATCGAGCGCGCGGTGATCGAGATCGCGCCCCTGGCCTATATGCGCGGCCGCACCCTCAACAACGCCTACATCCTGCTCGACGAGAGCCAGAACACCACCCGCGAGCAGATGAAGATGTTCCTCACCCGCATCGGCTTCGGCTCCACGGCGGTGATCACCGGCGACATGTCCCAGATCGACCTGCCCCGCGGCACCCAGTCGGGGCTGGCCCATGTCTGCGAGGTGCTCAAGGATGTGCAGGACATCTCCTTCACCTTCTTCCAGTCCAAGGATGTGGTGCGCCACCCCCTGGTGCAGCAGATCGTCGACGCCTACCAGGCCCACGAGGACAGCCAGGGCCAGCAATGAGCGTCACCGTGGATGTCGACAACGCCAGTGGCGACGACGGGGTTCCCGACCCGTCGATAGTGCACCGCTGGGTGACGGCGGCGCTGGCGGACCACCCCGGCGACGCGGAACTGGCGGTGCGCATCGTCGACGAGGCGGAGAGCGCGGCGCTCAACAGCCACTACCGCCACAAGCCTGGCCCCACCAATGTGCTGTCCTTCCCCGCCGAACTGCCGGAGGTGGTGGATGTGCCCCTGCTCGGCGACCTGGTGATCTGCGCCCCTGTGGTGGCCCGCGAGGCCCGCGAGCAGGGCAAGGGCGCGGACGCCCACTGGGCCCATATGCTGGTGCACGGCACCCTGCACCTGCTGGGGTACGACCATGTGGACGAGGATGGGGCGCGGCGCATGGAGGCGCTGGAAACCCGCATCATCACCGGCCTCGGCTTCCCTCCCCCCTACGAAAATCATGACCCAGGGAAACTGGGCAGCGGCAAAGAGTAACCTGCACCATGAGCGATGACGATCACCAGAGTCAGGACAAGTCCTGGCTGGAGCGGCTGACCCAGGCGTTTTCCTTCGAGCCGAAAACCACCGAGGATGTGGTGGAAATTCTCAGGGCGGCCCACAACAACAAGGTCATTGATCGCGATGCCCTGGAGATCATGGAAGGCGCCCTGCAGGTGTCCGACCAGCAGGTGCGGGAAATCATGATTCCCCGCTCCCAGATGGTGATGATCCGCCAGGACGCCAGTCTCGACGAGGTACTGGCCATCGCCACCGAGTCCAATCATTCCCGCTTCCCGGTCACCGGCGAGTCCACCGACGATATCAAGGGTATTCTGCTGGCCAAGGACCTGTTGCGGGTGGCCTGCAAGGGGCAGGAAGCATTCAATCTGTGCGATTTCGTGCGACCCGCCGTGATCATCCCCGAGAGCAAGCGCCTCAATGTGCTGCTGCGGGATTTCCGCGAGAAGCGCTACCACATGGCGGTGGTGGTGGACGAGTACGGCGGCGTGGCCGGGCTGGTCACCATCGAGGATGTGCTGGAGGAGATCGTCGGGGAAATCGAGGACGAGACCGACGACACCGGGCAGGACCAGATCCGCCCCCAGGGGGACAACCGCTACCGGGTGGCGGCCCTGACCCCGGTGGAGGATTTCAACGAGTACTTTCGCACCGGCCTCAGCGAGGCGGAGTTCGACACCATTGGCGGCATTCTGCTCAGGGCCTTTGGCCAGTTGCCCTGCGTGGGGGAGAGCATCGAAATCGACAACCTGGTGTTTACCGTGGTGGACGGCGACAAGCGCCAGATACGCGAACTGGAAGTGCAGGTGGGCCAGCCGGGTGACCACTGAGGGCAGGGGGCCTCGGCGCCTGGGCATCACCGCTGCCCGGGTCGCCGCCCTGGTGGCGGGGGCCGCCTACCCGCTGTCCCTGTCCCCCTTCGACTGGCCCCTGGTGGGTGTTCTCTCGGTGGCGGCACTGTGCGCCCTGTTGCGGGGCCTGGCGTGGCGCGAACTGTTCTGGCGCGCGCTGTGGTTTGGCATCGGCATGTTCGGCGTCGGGGTGTCCTGGGTGTTCGTCAGCATCCATGTCTACGGCGAGGCGCCGGTGTGGCTGGCGGCGGTGTTCACCGGCCTGTTCGTGGTGCTGCTGGCCCTGTGCCTGGCGGTGCCCTTCACCGCCCTGGCCCTGTTCCGCCGCGCCAGGCCCCTGGCCATGCTTTTTGTTTTCCCTTCCCTGTGGGTGCTGGCGGAATGGTTCCGCGGCTGGTTCCTCACCGGCTTCCCCTGGCTGTATCTGGGTACCGGCCATGTCGACACCTGGCTGGCGGGTTGGGCACCCCTGGGGGGCGTGCTGGCCCTCAGTTGGCTGGCGGCCTACACCGCCGCCGCGTTGGCCCAGTTGCCCTTTGCCCGCAAGCACAACCCGCCCCTGTTGGCGGGCCTCGCCCTGGTGCCTCTGTTCTGGCTGGCGGGCGCCGGCCTGACCGACCGCGCCTGGACCACGCCGGCGCCAGCCGCGCTGCGGGTGGGTCTGTTGCAACCGGCGCTGCCCCTCAATGTGAAATGGGATTCGGCCTCCCTGGGGCGCATTCTCGACCTCTACCGGATGGAGACCGAGCCCCTGTGGCGCCACGACCTGGTGATCTGGCCGGAATCCGCCATCCCGGAATTGCGCCACCATGTGGACCCCTGGCTGGAGGCCATGGCGGCGCGTGCCCGGGACACGGACACCACCCTGATCACCGGCATCCCCACCCGCGACAACGGGCGGTTCTACAACTCGGTGCTGGCCCTGGGGGCCGAGGAAGGGTTGTACCACAAGCGCCGCCTGGTGCCCTTTGGCGAATATGTGCCCCTGGAACGCTGGCTGCGGGGCACCATCCGCTTTTTCGACCTGCCCATGTCCGCCTTCAGCCGCGGCGAGCGCCACCAGCCCCTGCTGCGGGCCGGCGACACCGCCATCGCCAGCGCCATCTGCTACGAAATCGTCTATCAGGA
>JBJHDJ010000371.1:0-3202 GCA_050486485.1 Porticoccaceae bacterium | reverse complement strand
TCCGGCCGCAGCTTGCCTATGCGGAGCTGTGTTTTCTGGCGGAATGGACAAAAATGAAGGTGTTGCAGGGCAAGCGCCGCTATGTGCGCCCGGAGAATTTCCGCGACTATCTGCGCCGCCATGGAGCCTGAGAGGTGGCGACCGATCTGCATGTCGCGGTGGATATCATTCCGGCAACCAGTGCCGGCGGGCTTCTTTCCTACGAGGATTTTCTGGGCTATCGGGGGGGCAGGCTGGTTTCGCGGCCCGTCAAGCAGCCGGTGCGCTTCATTGCCCTGCCGTCAGAGGGCGGTAGCGGTTATTTTCTCAAGCAGTTTCGCATTACCCCGCGGGCCCTGGTCACGGATCTGTGGAAAGGCCGGGTACCGCTGATGGCGTCAACCACCCGCGAGCGGCTGATTCTGGGCTTGCTGGATGAACTTGGCATTCCCGTCATGGAGCCGGTGGCCTGGGGCGAGCGGCGTTTTCTGGGTATTCCACTGAGCGGATTTTTGCTGGTTCGGGAAGTGACGGGCGAGCCCTTCGTCGACTGCTATCTGCGCAGCAGTCCGGGGCGCCGCCGCCGGCTGCGCCAACTCCATGGCGTTCTGGTAGGGGCATTGCATCGCGCCGGACTCCTCACCAAGGTGCGCCCCCGCGACTTGTTCGTGACAACCGATGACTGGCGGGATTTTCGCGCCTGCCTGAAAGTGATTGACCGGGAGCGAGGGGCGATCAGCCCGAAAACCCTGGGTTTGGGCAAGCGAGCCGACCAGTTGGCGGATATCTGGTGCAAAAGTGGTATTGAACTGGGAATTGGCACGCCCCTTGAGTTGCGGGCTTTTTTTGCCGGCTACTGGTCAGGCTTCAAGGGCGGGACGCGGCCGACGCCCGCTGAGCGGGGAGGGCTTCGGGAGGTGTTCCGCAACCGGGCTCGTTTCTACCTGCGTGGGCATAAGGAAATTCAGGCGCGGATCAGTCAATGGGCGTAGCGCCCGCCCCTCCGTAGCCCAGGGCGGGGTGGCTATGACTCAGTACCTGTTGCTCCACCCAGGCGGCCTGTTCAGGTGTCAGGTCGTCCCGATAGCCACCAACTTTTGCCCGGCGGACCTTCAGGGCGTCCGTGGCGCCGCCTTTGCGCAGTCGCAACGAGGCATTCTGAAAATACCCCTCGCGCTCCAGCACGCGCATGTTGTCCACCGAGGCAAACGCCACAGCTTGATCCAGTTGATCCGACGTGAAACTCTCGCCCAGGAATTCCACCAGTCGGGCGAGGGTTCCCGGGGTGTCCGCCCTCAGGTCTTCGTACCGCAGGATCAGCGCGTCATCCCGGTGGCAAAGCGCCTCTGCCCAGAAGTTGTAGTAGCGGATTATGGCCATCAGGCCCAGTTCCGGGCGCTGGATGAATGACCAGCGGTCGAGGGATTGCCAGTCGATATTGCCGCCCACGTCAGCCTCGATCAGCTCGCGCTTGAAAGCCTTGGTGCGGTTCTGGTACTGGCGGTGCCAGGAAACCACCACATCGCCGGGGTTGCGGGCCAGCAGCACGGTCTTCTTGCCATTGAGGATTGGGCTCTTGTCCCGGTAGGCATCGGCGAGAATCTTTTCCAGGCTGTAGTAACCGTTGCTGATCAGGTAGCGGGGCAATCCCGGTTTTTGCAGATCGAGTTCATCGGAGGTAAACACCCGACGCGGAGAAATGCCGTCGCGCAACGCGTACAGTTGCGTCAGCAGGGTACGCAGCCAGGTGCTGCCGGTTTTGGGGTGGCGGATCATCACCACATTCGCGCGTCGCAACATGGCCTGGCGCTGGTGGGCCATCAGCTGGTATCGCAACGCTATCCGGGCGGGCCGGGGCAGGGGAGCCGTGCCATAGACAATGGCCCAGTGCAGAAGCCGATCGCGACTGATAACCGCTGGCATCAATGAAAAAACCCGCCAAAGAACAGGATCACTACGCCGACGAGCAGCTTCATGCCGTAAATCGGCGCCATGGGCGTCATCAGAAAGGTACGGCGCCTCTCCGCTTCCACCTGATCCAGCAGACGCAATACCGGCGCCATGTCCTGCAAGCGGCTTTCAATCGTCTCCCAGGCTTGCCAGAAGGTCGAGTCATCGGGTTTCAGCCGATCCTCCGCCAACTGTTGCAACAGCCGGTAGGCGTCCAGGGTGACGCGGTTGGCGGGACTGGAAACGAGATCTTCCTCCGTGTAGCGCGTATGGCGCAGCCCTGGACGCAGGAACTTGCCGGCGAATTCCTCGATACCCTGTCGACGTTCCGGGGTATCCGGGAGTCGCAGTTTGTTCCCCAGGCGCTCCAGTTGCTCCCGGGGTGAATCCATCAGTCGGTCATAGTCAACCACCACCAGTGGGTGTGGGCGGGTTTGACGAAGGAAGGGCACGACGCTGACCAGCCATTCCAGATCACTGGCTTCCTGTCGGCCGCGGCGACGATCGAGGGCTGCCCGGGAACGGGCGACACTCAGGGGGTTGCGCAGCGCCAGGACATAGCAGGGCTCGATGTCCATTTCCGTGAGCACCGGTTTCCAGAAGGGCAGGATGCGCAGCGTTCTCCCATACTTGAAGCCCCATACAGTGCTGTTGCCAAAGCGAGTCGTGATCAGATCCCTGGCCTGCTGACGAAAGGGGGCCATGCTCTCGCCCTGGAGCTGCTCGGCGGCGAACAGGTGGACACTGTCGGGACGCACGCCAATGGCGCGCCGCACGGACTTGCTGAGCTTCAGCAGGTCGGCATCCTCAAAGAAGCCGGTGGGGTTTTTGCGGTTGGCTCGCTTGAATTTGTTGCCGAAGTCCACCCCGAGGGCCGAAACCGCCCGTGCCAGGGTGCTGGTGCCACTGCGTCCGCTGCCAATCACAAAAACCGCCCGCTGCCTGGGCTGCCTGGAAAGATTTAGTCGACTGTGAATGGTGTCGGACCTCGTAAAGTGGTCTTTATGTTTATTTGGGTGCCGACTCTAACACGGATTGAGAACAATGTGACGGACGAACGATTGAAAGGCTCCTTTGTCGGAGCGGACGGCACAATCCTCTCTCTAGGCTATGATGAACGGTAATGGGCCGTAGCCAAAATTTCGCCACTATCAACCAGGCATGCAAATAGGTATCCATACCTATTTGCATGCGCGCCCCGGAAATACTGGCGGAATTGCGTCGAATTCCTGGTATTTCCGGGGCTTGCATTGGCCTACGGCCAATGGCGGCA
>JBJHDJ010000370.1:0-3229 GCA_050486485.1 Porticoccaceae bacterium | reverse complement strand
GGGTTCCACCTGCTGGAACCCTGCGACGACATCGTCGAGCTGAACGCCCATGCCAAGCCCCTGGCCGAGGCGGTGCAGGAACACCTCGAACAGCACGGCAACCTCGCCGGTCGCCCGGATCTGGAGGATGCCCGGGAGCAGGTGAACGCCGCCTCCCAGCGGGTCAACGAACGGATCTACAGCCAGTGCCGGGAACTGGACCAGGCCGGCAAGTTGTTCGCCCTGGTGGGGGGCGACCACTCCAGCCCCTTCGGCCAGATCCGCTATCTGGCGGAAAAGCACCGGGGGGATTTCGGCATCTTGCATATCGACGCCCACCATGACCTGCGGGACGGCTACCAAGGGTTTCGTCACTCCCACGCCTCCATCTTCCACAATGTGATGGGCCTTGAGTGCGCTCCGGCGCGGCTGGTGCAGGTGGCGATCCGGGATTTCAGCGAGGAGGAGTGCCTGTTCGCGGAGCGGGATCCGCGCATTTCCGTGTTCTACGATAACGATATCCGCGACCGCCAATACAGCGGCGAACCCTTTGCCGCCATCGTCGAGGCCATTGTCGAAGCGCTGCCCCGGCAGGTGTACATATCCTTTGATATCGATGGCCTGCGTCCCGACCTGTGTCCTCACACCGGCACTCCGGTGGCCGGTGGCCTGGAATTCGACGAGGCCCGCCACCTGATCGCCGCCCTGGTGCGCTCGGGCCGGCGCATCATCGGCTTCGATCTGTGCGAGGTGTGCCCGAACCCCCACGACCCCGACGACGAATGGGATGGCAATGTGGGGGCGCGCATCCTGTTGCTGCTGGCCAGTTGGATGATGGAGAGCCAGGCAGCGGTGGGATGACCAGCAGGCTTACTTCTGAAGCGATCATTCCACGGGAGACAGGACTTTAGTTGATGTCCCATTTGTCGTGGTTGTCTCATTTGCAAGCCAAATACAGTGATATCAAGGGACATCTACAATTGACGCGCTCAGGACGCACCATATCTCCCGTCCCCGTGGTGGTCCTGAACTCAGACAGTCACCATTCAACAGCCAGGGGTATCGGTCTCCTCCCAGTAACTCCGAGGGACATCTACACATCAGGGTTTTCCCGGCAGATCTCCAGCCAGTGGCGCAAGCCAGCGCCCCGGTACTTCTCCCGGTGGATGATGAAGTACAGATAGCGGTGAAAACTTCGTCCCGGCACCTCGAGGGGCACCAGGCTGCCCCGGGCGAAGGCCTCCCCCAGGGTGATGCGGGACAGGCAGCCGATGCCCATGCCCGCCTCCACCGCCCGCTTGATGGCCTCGGTGTGTTGCAGTTCCAGCAAAATGGTCAACTCCGGCAACAGGCCGTGCATGGCCCGGTCGAAGGTCTGGCGGGTACCGGAGCCGGATTCCCGCACGATCCAGGTGGCGGCCACCAGATCTTCGTCCGCCAGTACTCCCTTGCCGGCCAGGGGGTGCCCCGGGGCGCAGAAGACCACCAACTCGTCGTCCCGCCAGCGGCTCACCTCCAGGTCGGGATGGTTGATCTCCCCCTCGATCAGGCCGATATCCAGGTCGAAGTGGCGCACCTTGTCGGCGATGGTGGCGGTGTTCGCCACCTCCAGCGTCACCTTGGCGCCAGGTTCTTCCATGTAGCGGGACATCAACTTGACTGCCAGGTAGTTGCCGATGGACAGCGTGGCCCCCACCTTGAGCGGGCCGCTCTGGCTGTGGCGCCCCATGGCCACTTCCAGCTCGCGGGCCCGTTCCAGCAGTTCCTCGGCACGCGGCTGCAACAGACGGCCCAGCTCATTGAGTTGGAGGCTCTTGCCAACCCTGTCGAATAGCTGGATATCGAATTGTCGTTCCAGGTCCTTCAGGGCGCTGCTGGCGGCGGATTGGGACATGGCCAGATGATCGGCGGCGCGGCTGATATTTTCCGTGTGGGCAGTGGCGAGAAACACCTCCAACTGGCGAAGCGTGTATTTCATGACGACACCCCTATATCTGTATTTTAGATTAGTTAAACACAAATAAATCATTTTGCCGATTAAATACCGAAGGTCTATAGTGGCTCCATCGGTTCCCGGGCAGGCCCGGGCCAGCAATACAGGAGACGACATGAGCAATTTGATGCGCGAGCAGGTCACCGGGGTTCACCACTGGACGGACACCCTGTTCAGTTTCACCACCACCCGCGACCCCGGCTTCCGTTTCCGCAATGGTCACTTCACCATGGTGGGCATCGAGGACGGCGGCAAGCCCCTGCTGCGGGCCTACAGCATCGCCAGCGCCAACTACGAGGACCAGTTGGAGTTCTTCAGCATCAAGGTGCCGGACGGCCCCCTCACCTCGAAACTTCAGTATCTGCGGGTAGGGGACGAAGTGTTGGTGGGCCGCAAGTCCACCGGCACCCTCACCGTCGACCACCTGCTGCCGGGCCGTCACCTCTACCTGCTCAGCACCGGCACTGGCCTGGCGCCGTTCCTCAGCGTCATCAAGGATCCGGAGGTGTACGAGAATTTCGACAAGGTGATTCTGGTGCACGGCACCCGCTTCGTCGAGGAATTGGCCTACCAGGAGGTGATCCGCGAGCACCTGCCCAACAACGAGTATTTTGGCGAGGACGCAGCGAGGAAACTGGTGTACTACCCCACGGTGACCCGCGAGGAGTTCCACACCACCGGGCGCATCACCGACCTGATGACCTCCGGCAAACTCTACCGGGACATCGGTCTGCCAGAGCCCAATCTCGACGACGACCGCTTCATGCTGTGCGGCAGCCCCGCCATGCTCAATGACCTGACCGAGCTGCTCGGCGAGTCCGGCTTCCGGGAAACCCGTGCCGGTGAACTGGGACACTTCGTGATCGAGCGGGCCTTTGTCGAGAAATAGTCCATGGACAGGCAGTCGCCCGTGGATGAATACCCTGTCCGTGGGTGATGGTGTCTTCCCTCAAGACCATCGTCTAGCGCTGGCCATGCCCACTGCCAAGCGCCGAGGCTGAATTCTCCTCGATAGCCCGGCTTACGACTGCCGCTGGCCTCCACGGCGCCCGCCGCCCTTGCGATTTCCCTTGTCCCGGGGGGGCAGGCCGCTGTGCTGGGTGAGAAACGCTCCCCGCGCCACCCGGCCACCCCCCTTTGTCCCGGGCTTGCCCTTGGGCATCCAGCCCGATGGCTGGGTGCGGGGAATCAACTGGTGCCTGCCGTTGCCGATCAGGTCGGCGCGGCCCATGTTTTTCAGGGCTTCCCGCAGCAGCG
>JBJHDJ010000369.1:0-3233 GCA_050486485.1 Porticoccaceae bacterium | reverse complement strand
CTTCGTCGCCCGGTCGGCATCCCGGGGGAGAGTTTTCGAGACACGCCGTAAACCCCCCTCCGGGGTCCGGCCCGCAATCACAGATTGCGGGCGTTCGGCTGCGCACAAAGCTGCGCTTTGTAAACGCTTGCCTCACCCCTGGGGGCTCGACGGCGCCATCCCTGGCGCCGATGGTCTCGAAAATTCTCCCCCGGGACACCGCCCTACTACCGTACAAGGACTTAGTTCAGTGCCATTGTTCCCTGGTATCGCGCCGGGATCAGGCCCGGGAGTAGGTTCCCATCAGGCGGTTCATGCCCAGGGCGTGGGGCTGGATGCGGGTGAGCAATTGCGCCTGGGTCAGCCCCGCCTCCAGGTTGAGTTCACTGTCGAGGGCCACCACCCAGAAGAAGTAGCGGTGCTCACCGTGGCCATTGGGGGGCATGGGGCCGTTGTAGCCACTGTTGCCAAAGTCGTTGACGCCGGCGGTGTGGCTGGCGCAGCCCTCCGCGAGTTCGCGGACATTGCCGGGAATGTTGTAATACACCCAATGCACGAAGCCGTAGCCGCCGGTGGCGTTCAGCACCGGGGCGTCGGGGTCGTGGCAGAACACGGCAAAGCTCCGGGTGCCTTCGGGAACGGTGTCCCATTTCAGGGCGGGGGAGCAGTCCTCGCCCTCGCCGGTGTGCCTGGGGGGAATCGGGCCCCCGGCGGCGAAGGCGGAGCTGACCAGTTTCATGTCCGACAGGGCGAACTTGATGGGGGAGGGCTGAGCGTTACCCATGGCGCTTCTCCTCTGACTGATGGGTTGGGCGGCCCGTATCATAGCGCGCCCACCCCGGGTTTTGAAATTTTGCCGGCGGCGCCAGGGAGGCGCCGGAGCTAGGGTCCACGCGGCGTGGCAAGGACCATCACTTGCCGCGAAACTCCCCAGGCCTTTTTTCCAGGAAGGCGGCAACCGCCTCGCGGTGGTCCTCGGTGTGGTGGCTGACGCCCTGGTACAGGGCGCAATTATCGAGAAAGTCCCGCAACTCCATGCGCTGGGCCTTGTGCAGCAGGCGCTTGGTGTAGCGCAGGGCCTGGGGCGGCTTGGCGGCGATGTCCCGTGCCAGGGCCCGGGCGCGGGGCATCAGCTCTTCCGGCTCCACCATGTCAAGCAACAGGCCCAATTCCATGGCCTCGCGGGCATCGAAGGTGCGACCGGTGAAGGTCAGTTCCGCGGCCCGCTGGTAGCCCACCAGGCGCTGCAGGAACCAGGCGCCGCCATCGCCGGGGATAATCCCCAGGTTGATGAATGTCTCGCCGAACAGCGCCCGGGTGGAGGCAATGCGCAGATCGCACATGTTGGCCAGGTCGAAGCCGGCGCCCACGGCGGCGCCGTTCACCGCGGCGATGATGGGCACTTCCACGGCCTGGATGGCCAGGGGCACGCGCTGGATGCCGGCGCGATAGCTGGCTTCCAGGTCGGCCACGGTGCCGGCGAACTCGTCGCTGCGGTCTCGCATGTTCTTGATGTTGCCGCCGGAGGAAAAGGCCTTGCCGGCGCCGGTTATCACCAATACCGATATTTCGTTGTGGCGATTGACCCACTGGCAGGTGGCGACGATGTCGTCCACCAGGGCGGTGCCGGTGAGGGCATTGCGAACATCGTCGCGATCGAGAGTCAGAATGGCGACGCGCTCCTCGACCTGGAGCCGGGCATCGCTGAGGGCAGGGGTTTCCATGGATATAACCTTTGTGAATGTTGTTGGGTGTGAATTTATTTGGATGTGAATATTGTCGGGTTTCGGTTTGCGGTGGGTCCAAGACAGGGGTCAAGGCGTGACGGTGCCGTCTTCCGACCGCGGGGCGCCATCAGTTTCGTTGGTGAGCAATTCCTTGAGTTGCGGGAATTGATCGTCCTGCAGCACGCCAAACAGGAAGAGTCGCAACACCTCTCGGCGCATTCTGGCTGCCATGTCGCGGCGCTGTTCATCAGTTTCCGCATGGGCGCGGGCCCATTCGGCCCACAGGAAGTAGCCACCCAGCATGATGACGGAAAGCACCTCCGCGTCAATGCCCGGTTGGCTGTAGGCGCTTTCCGCCAGTTGCTGGGTGCTGCGCTTGAAGCGGCGGAAGAAGGGGTCATCCCCGGGATTGTCCGATGACAGAATCTCGAACAGCCAGATGCGCCCCAGGGTGGGATTTTCCACGGCAAAGTCCACCATGCCGGCGATCACCTCGTACATCGGGCGCTCGTCGAAGCTCTTCATCATGCCCTGGTCGTCCATGTCGAGGCCGCCAAACACGGTGTTGTAGAGGTGGTCGCTGACCCAGTCCACGGTGGCCTTGATCAGTTCCTCGCGGGTGCGGAAGTGCTGGTAGGCGGTGCCGCGATTGACCCCCGCCAGGTGGGCGACCTTGGACAGACTGAGGGCTTCGGCGCCATCGGAGGCCAGCACGGTGCGGGCCGCGGCCAGAATGGTTTCGCGGGTGGCGTCTGTCTTGCGGCGGCGTCGGGTCACGGGGCTTCCTGAGTAATCATCACTGTTGTTCAGTGAATGATTCTAGGGGGACCGATGGCAGGGGTCAATCAACCCGGACCGGAACTAGTCGCCTATCGGCAGGCCACGGGAACCCGGCTTTGGATCATGGCTTGTCCAGCCGGCCCATCACCAGGGCGGTATCCAGCATGCGGTTGGAAAAGCCCCATTCATTGTCATACCAGGCCAGCACTTTCACCGTGTTGCCCAGTACGCGGGTATGGGAGGTGTCGGCGATGCAGGAGGCAGCATGGTGGTTGAAGTCGATGGACACCAGGGGCAGGGTATTGATGGCGAGAATATCCTTGAGGTTGCCCCGGGCAGCCGTCTCGAGGGCGTTATTGATGGCCTCGACGGTGGTGGGTCGGGAGCTGGTGATGGTGAGGTCCACCAGGGAGACATTGATGACCGGAACCCGCACCGCCAGGCCATCCAGTTTCCCCCGCAGTGCTGGAATGACCTCGCCAATGGCGCTGGCGGCGCCGGTCTTGGTGGGGATCATCGAATGGGTGGCGGCGCGGGCACGGTGCAGATCGGTGTGGTAGTCGTCGATCAGCACCTGATCGTTGGTGAAGGCATGCACCGTATTGAGCAGTCCCGATTCGATGCCGCACAGCTCGTGAAGCACCAGCGCCAGCGGGGCCAGGCAGTTGGTGGTGCAGGAGGCGTTGGAGACGATGCGGTGTTCCGGCCTCAGCACCTGGTGGTTGACGCCGAACACCACGGTGGCGT
>JBJHDJ010000368.1:0-3234 GCA_050486485.1 Porticoccaceae bacterium | reverse complement strand
CGCACCGAAGTGCTCGGCCTGGTGAAGGCCCAGCAGGTGAAGAACGCGGTGATCGTGCCCACCGGCGCCAAGGGTGGCTTTGTGGTGAAAACCTCTCCCCTGGGGATGGATCGGGATCAGTGGCTGGCGGAGGGGGTGGCCTGCTATCGGCTGCTGATGCAGGCGCTGTTGTCCATCACCGACAACCTGGTGGCGGGGGAACTGCAACCGCCGCCGGACCTGGTGCGCCACGATGGCGACGACGCCTACCTGGTGGTGGCGGCGGACAAGGGCACCGCCACCTTTTCCGATATTGCCAACGAGATTTCCGCCGAATACGGCCACTGGTTGGGGGATGCCTTCGCCTCCGGTGGCAGCAACGGCTATGACCACAAGAAAATGGGCATTACCGCCCGCGGCGCCTGGGTGGCTGTGCAGCGCCACTTCCGCGAACTGGGCATCAACCCCGAGCGGGACGACTTCACCGTGGTGGGCATCGGCGACATGTCCGGCGATGTGTTTGGCAACGGCATGCTGCTGAGTCGCCATATCCGCCTGGTGGCCGCCTTCAACCACAAGGCCATTTTTCTCGATCCCGACCCCGACCCGGAAGCGTCCTTTGGCGAGCGGCAGCGGCTGTTCAATCTGGATCGCTCCGGTTGGGAGGATTACGACCGCGAGCTCATTTCCCGGGGCGGTGGCGTCTATTCCCGCACCCTCAAGTCCATTTCCCTGTCGGAGGAGGTGAAAACCCGCTTTGGCATCAGCGAGGACCAACTCACCCCGGCCCAGCTCATCAACCGGCTGCTCAAGGGGGAGGTGGATCTGATCTGGAATGGCGGCATCGGCACCTATGTGAAGGGCAGTGGCCAGAGCCACGCCGAAGTGGGGGACAAGGCCAACGACGAATTGCGGGTGGATGGCCGCGAACTGCGCTGCCGGGTGTTCGGCGAGGGGGGCAACCTGGGAATGACCCAGAGGGGCAGGGTGGAATACGCCCTCAACGGCGGGGCCTGCAACACCGATTTCATCGACAACATGGGGGGCGTGGCCTGCTCCGACCTGGAGGTGAACATCAAGATCCTCCTCAACCAATTGGTGGCCGCCGAGGATCTCACCCCCAAGCAGCGCAACCAGTTGCTGGTGGATATGACTTCGGAAGTGGCGGAACTGGTGCTGGGGCAGAGCGACCGTCAGACCCTGGGTATTTCCCTGGCGCGCCACCGCTGCGAGAAGAATCTGGCGGAGTTCTGGAATTGCATCAGTGACTGGGAGGATGCTGGCATCATCAACCGCGAGCTGGAGGGGCTGCCGGATGACGAAACCCTGACGGAACGCCACAAGAACGGCCAGAGCCTCACGCGGCCGGAATTGTCGTTGCTGGTGTCCCACAGCAAGATCCAGATGAAGACACAGTTGCTGGCCTCCGACCTGCTGGCGGATGAATACCTGTGCAGTGGCCTGTTGCGCATGTTCCCCGCCACCATGGCGGAGCGCTACCGGGACGAGATCGACCGCCATCCCCTGCGCAATGAGATCCTCGCCAACCAACTGGCCAACGAGGTGGTGGATCGCATGGGGTTGAGCTTCACCCATCGCCTGTCGCAATCCACCGGCGCCGACGCCGCCCAGGTGGCAAGGGCCTGGGTGATCGTCCGGGATGTGCTCAAGCTCAATGGGGTGTGGGAGGAAATCGAAGGCCTTGGCGACACCGTTGACGGCGCTGCCCAGTTGGAACTGCTGGCGCAATTGATGCGTCTCGGACGGCGCGCCACCCGCTGGATCATTCGCAACCGCCGAACCTGCGTCAACACCCGCGGCGAGGTGGAGCACCTGGAACCGCTGCTCCGGGAGATGCTGGACGCCAGCATCGCCGGCATACCCGAGGGCGACAGCGAGACGGGCGTCGCCCGCCTGGTGGAGATGGGCCTCAGCCACTACGCCGCCATCCTGGTGGACTCCGCCAACGATCTCTTCTATGCCTTCGGCATGGCGGATGTGGCCATCCGCAGCGGGCTGGCCATCGACCATGTCACCGAGGCCTATGCCCAACTGGAATCCAGCCTGGGTCTCAACTGGTTCTCCGACCAGATCATCGCCCTGCCGTCCGCCAACCGCTGGGAAGACTTCGCCAGGGAGGCCTTTATCGACCAGTTGGAAACCCTGTACCGCACCTCCGCCCTGGCGGTGCTGGAGGAACTGGACAGCGCCGACGCCATCGAGGTGCGCGTCGCCCACTGGCAGCGCAACCAGGCACTGCTGTACGAGCGTTGGCAAATCATGTTGAAGTCCCTGCGCCTGGCCCAGCACCGGGATTACGCCATGTTCTCGGTGGCGCTGCGGGAATTGCAGGATCTGGTGGATACCCTGGCGCCGTCCTCCACCCTCGGCGAAGTGTGCGCCCTGCCGCCAGCTTGATGCTATCGCTCTCTCCCAGCCCTCTCCCGCTCGCGGGAGAGGGGGAAACCAGCGCGGAACGCTTGTTCAGTATCATTCGTCTCGGATCTGATTGTCACTGAATCAAGCCCGAAAAGTGCATTCCTTCTCCCCTGTGGGGAGAAGGCCAGGAAGAGGGGAAAGCGGCGTAGCCGCTTGATGGTTGGCTCAACTGCCCCGCCCCGGCCTTCTCCCCCTCGCGGGAGAAGGTGTGAACGGGCCTAAAAAAACCCCGGCATCGCAGCCGGGGTTCTTGTCAGACCGGGAACGACCGGGGAGATCAGCGCTCCAGCAGCGCCAGCTTGCCGGGCTTGCCGTCCCACTCCTCGGCATCGGGTGGAGAGTCCTTCTTCTGGGTGATGTTGGGCCAGATCTCCGCCAGCTCGGCGTTCAGCTCCAGGAAAACCTCCTGGCCCTCCGGCAGCTCGTCCTCCGCGAAGATCGCCTCCACCGGGCACTCGGGCTCGCACAGAGCGCAATCGATGCACTCGTCGGGATGGATCACCAGAAAATTCGGGCCTTCGTAGAAGCAGTCCACCGGACAGACTTCCACGCAGTCCGTGTGTTTGCACTTGATGCAGTTCTCGCCGACCACGAAAGTCATGCTGGATTCTCCTGTTGGCTGTCCTCGCGAAGGGGCGGATTATAGTGGAAAAGGTTTCGGCAGTCAGCCGGGGGGGTGAGTTTCACGTTTCACGTAACACGTTACACGTGGGTGCGGGCTGCGGGCTCGCTGCAATGCCGGCCTTGTGGTGGAGCTTGACGCCCCGGAGCCAAGATGTCTCGCATTGCCCGGGACGACAGTGCACAAGGTGGGGT
>JBJHDJ010000367.1:0-3241 GCA_050486485.1 Porticoccaceae bacterium | reverse complement strand
GGCAAAGGTATGCTGGGCAAAGTCCACCACCAGGGCGGGGTTGGTGATGCTGGCCATCTCCAGGGTGGTGCCCCCCAGGGACGCGCCCCGGGCGATAAAGGCATCGTAGCTGTTGAGCTTGAAGGACACCTTGCCGACATCCGGCAGGGGCCGATGGTCGATGCGCTGCTCCAGCAACCCGAAGTAGATGTTCTGGCGCACCAGGTCGCGCCCGGGGAACTTCACGCCGAAGGGGATTTCCTCCGGAATGTTGCGTTGCGCCGGCGACCAGCGGCCCCATACGAAGTGGGGATCTTCCACCAGGCCGCGGTCCCGGGGGATGGGCCTGGAGGATTCCAACTCGCCCAGGGCGAAGGCTTCCTGCACCAGGCTGACTTCGCGCACATAGCGGCGCGCCTGCTCCAGGCCGTCCTCGTAGCTGTCCGCGCCCGGGGCGGACAGGCCTTCGCCGTAGAGGCTCTGATTGCGGCGCAGAGTGGACATGAAGGCCTTGAACAGACTGGCTTCCTGGGGGTGGGGGGGACGAATATCGTCCGGCAATGGGCCTTCCGTGGTCACCAGGGCGAAATCCTGGCCCACACGCACCTCCAGCAGGGCCTTGCCGACACTGGCGAACAGCTCGGCGGAGGCATCGCCACCACAGGGCAGGAACGAGGCAACCAGGCAGTCATCGCTGAAGGGCGCCATCACCACGCCCCCGGCATTGACCGCGAGACGCACCAGCTCCTGGTCGGCGTAAATGACGAAATCGGTGCCGCGAATGCCAATGGCGGCAATGGGGGTATTGATGCGGAAGCCGTCGCGGTTGGCCTCGCCGGCCTTGCCGGTGGCGGAGCGCAACACCCCTTCCAGCAATTCGATACGCACCTGGCTGGCGCCGGGCCGGGCGGTGTCGTAGCGGTAGACATCCACCAGGGCGCGGCTTTCGGGGCGGAGGCTGATGAGGCCGCCATCGACAAAACGCACATGGAGATGGGCGTCGCTGGCGGTGGCCAGACGGTCGGCGGCATGCACGGGCTGGCCCCGCTGCAACGGCAACAGGTGGCCATCCCTTTCGACGGTGGCCTCACCGGTGACGAAGATGACCTCGCCCACGGGATCGCCACTGGCCATGAGCCAGGGAGCGAATAGCAGCGCCACCGCAACCAGGGCGGCGCGCCATGTCAGCGTCCTTCCATCGGTCATTGTTGTGTCGGTCATTCCTGCCCGCTTGCCCTCTCGGCCCTTCTCGGTATGAGACCCGGCCTTTCTCGATTCGAGAGATAGTGACTCTATCGCGGCAAGTGTGGATATAATGTGGCAAATTTGCAAACAGGGTTCTGTTAACTGGTTCACGAAAACCATGCATCACCCTGTCTGGGCCGCGAGGGCTTTTGTAACATTGTCCTGTACGATTGTCCCGAAGGCCCCTGCCCGATTTCATGGCCGTCGGCCGCCCCCCAGGGTGCGCGACCGACGGCCCATTATAAACGCCCCCTGGGGAAGGACGCCCAAAGTTGACCTGATGACAAAGGCCACGCAGTACGCCAGATTCCACCCGCCGACCGGATGCGCTTTCTCCGTCAGGGCCCCTGCCCCCCTGAAATCCCTGTTCGCCCTGCTGACGGCATTGCTCGCCACCCTGGCCGTGGCGGGCCAGCCCTTCGAGGATGCCCTGGTGGAGAAACTCGATGCCGAGGGCAAGCAAGGCACCTACCAGTGGCTGAAGGCCAGCGGGGAGCTGTACCGGGACGATCCCCGGTATTACGACTGGCTGAGCCGCTTCGCCATGGATCAGGGGGATTACCGCACCGCCATACCCGCCCTGGAAAGACTCATCGAGCTGATGCCCAACCATATGGGGGCGCGGCTCGACCTGGTGATCGCCCTGCAACTGGAAGGGCGCAGCCACGAGGCCCGCAACCGCCTGGTGGAGCTGAATACCCTGTTGGCCCGGGGCAGCGAGCCCCTGCCGCCCCAGGCCAGCCAGCAACTGGAAGAGCTCAACCGGCTTTTGATCGCCCCCACCGAGGAGCCGGCAACCCCGGGGCTGTCCACCCTGCTCACCCTGGGCGTCGGTCACGACAGCAACGCCAACCGGGGGGCGGACTCCGATACCATCACCGTGCGCATTCCCGGCTTTCCCCCGTTCGACCTGCCCCTCGGCAGGGACAGCATCAAGCGCGGCGACGCCTTTGCCGAGGCCGGCGCTCACCTGGATTACGGGGTACGGGGCAATGGTTGCCGCTACGAGCCCTGCCGCCTGTGGCTGGCGGGGGCCATGACCCGCCAGTACGAAAGCCTCGACGCCTACAACCAGCGGCACCTGTATCTGGGCACCCGCAAGACCTACGGCGGACAGCAACAGCGGGAGTATACCCTGCTGGCTCACAACATCCGCTCCAGCGAGGTGCGCTTCGAGGGCCTCGACAAGCAGATCGACGAACAGTACATCGTCAGCCTGGAATACCGCCAACTGCTGCCCATCGGGCGCAAACTAAGCGGCTCCCTGAAGGGAGATATCATCGAGGATGTGCACAACGATGAATCCACCGGTTACATGGCCACGGTGGGTTTGAACGGCGCCTTGTCCCTGTGGGGCAGTCCTTCCTTCAGCCAGCACAATCGCCAGTTGCTGTGGGATGCTTCCGCCAGTTGGCACAACAGGCCGGGGTACTACGCCGGCGACAACCAGCGGCTGCGCCTGTCGGCCAATTTTCCTTTTGCCGTGGCCGGGCAGTGGCAGGGAAACCTGGGCGCCACCTATCGCTGGCGCAAGGACGAGGAGCCGTTCAGCACCATTTTCTTTGGCAATACGGTGCGCGAGGACAACGAGTGGGTGCTGAGCGCATCGCTGCAACGCGCCCTTGGTCTGCGGTTGCATCTCACTTCCAGGGCACATTACGAGGTGGTGGACAGCTCCATTCCCTTGTTCGATGTGAACCGGCTGCAGGTGACCCTGGGGCTGGCGTATCAGTTGTGAGGCGCGTTTGTGCCGTGGCGGCTGGCCGTCAAGGTCTACTTGGCCGGCACCGTTCCACGCCGCTTTGTTGCCATGGCGTGGTGGAAAATTAGCTGGATGTCATGCTGGGGAATGATGGGTATCGCTGCGCTCAACCCATCCTACAGGGTGCCTTGCCTTGGCATGGCGGTGGCCCGTAGGGTGGGCTGGCCGCAGGCGTAACCCACCACCCGTGTCATGTGTCTGGAACGACACCCATCATTGACTCAACCCGCCGCGTCCTTCAACGCGGCATGAATC
>JBJHDJ010000366.1:0-3242 GCA_050486485.1 Porticoccaceae bacterium | reverse complement strand
GTCGACCTTGATCAGCACATCGTCCGGCCCGGGTTTGGGGTCCGGCAGGTCTTCGATGACGATCGGCTTGCCGCCACCGGGGTAGATCGCAGCTTTCATAGTGGTGCCTCCACAAGGTTGAATGAGTCAGTAGGGCCCTCGAGGTGTTCCCGGACATCCTGTCGCGGTTGCTACTCGGTGAACCGCGCCCGGGCTCCCGGCGCTTCGCCGGTCAGGGCCGTGCCGAAGCTCCGGCGGTGGCCGTGGACCACCAGGTTAGCCCCAAGAGCCGGATCACCAGGCTTCAGAAAGCAGGCACCTGCTCGAAAAATTCGATGCCGGTCTTTTCCGGGAAGATGTACTCGAAATAATGCCCGAGCTCCGGCACATGCACATAACAGTGTTTCATGAAGCCCTGGTTGTCATTGATCTGGGTGATCCGCCATCCACCGTGCTCGATGGTGGCCAATAGCTTGTCCCAGGCGCTGTCGTCGTGCACCAGGTAACCCAGGTGGTGATGACGAATGGCGAAACCCTCGGCAGGCAGCTCTTTCATGTACATCTCCGACCCGGGGCCGCGGCAGTGGATCAGTTCGTACATGATGCTGCCCACCCAGGCCAGTTTTACATCGATGTGCCCCCCGGAGGGCATTTCTCCGCCAATGTGGCGGAATTCGCCGATGCCGAAGCGCTCACTGAAAACCTCCGTGGCCCGCGCCAGGTCGCTGGTGACATAGGCCATCTGAAAGTGCTCGTTGTTGAGCAATCCTCTGGCGGGGTCGAAAACAGGCGTTGGTCTTTGCAGCAGCGGCTTCATGGTGGGTTGCCTCCAGGGGTTGGATTATTTTGCGATGGGGGGCGCGGCGAGGGGTCCTGTGCTTCTTTCAGGAGACTCCCCCCTGGCGCCTTCACGATTGACACAGCGTTTTGTAATAGTCGACGGATTCCCTGAATGTGTCTATGGCCACCCCGCGCCGGTAGCCCAGCAACCGGGTTTCCGCCTTGGGTGGCGTGTAGTAGGGCGAGCCGTCGCCCACATAGTCGAGAATTTCCTTCGGCAACAGGGGGTGATCGTCGCCGCGGACCTCCAGGTCCACGGGGTGGCCGGCTGCCTCGAACAGTATGTCGAAGAACGCCTTCCAGCTCAGGTTGGCGTCGCCGATCAAATAGGCCTTGCCGGATTCGCCCCGCAACAGGCCGCCCTCCATGGCTTCGGCGACGGAAAGCGCGGACAGGAAGTTGGCGCCACCTGGTGGGGCAAAGGCCTCCACCCCGGGAATCTGGCCCAGGGCGTACTTGACGAAGGGAAGCCATTGCGCCGAAGGGTATCCAGGGATATGACCGACGATCCAGGGCAATCCACAGCTACAGACATTGAAGGAGGGCGTGCTGAGTTCCCGGGCGCCTATATCCGCCAACAGGCGGGATCTGACATAGGGGTCCGGGCTGTCTGGATTGATCATGGGATAAAAGCTGCTCATGTAGACGGCCCTGGAAATTCCGGCACGGCGGGCGGCCTCGAAAAATCGCGGAACGGCGATGGTGTTGCAGGCTTCGAAGAAGGACTCCCGGGTGACGGAGCCGTCCTTGGGGAAGTTGCCCAGATCGGTTCCCGCGCAAAAAACCAGACCCTCGAAACCTTCCAGGCGGCCGTTGTTGAAATCATCGTTGACATAGTCTCCGGTGATATGGGGCAGGTCGTTCAGTGTCGATGAGCCCATGGGCCTTGAGCGGGACATGATGGTGACTTCATGGCCCTTGTCCCGAAGGTAGAGGGCGGTGCATCCGCCGACAAAGCCGTTTCCGCCGACAACGAGAATTTTCATGAAAGGTGATCTCCTGATCCGAGAGTAGCTATCGCTTTGGCCCCACAAGGGCCGCTGTGACAGGGTTGGTTGTTGTCGGGCTGGCGCCAGCAGCCTGCTAGACTTTGTCCCACTTCAGGTGAAGTCGTTTGAGTCCCAGGGTGCTTTTGGTCACGAATTGCAGGTCTTGGCGATCATCCAGGCGAATATTTCTGAATCTGGCGAGAAAGGCCTCCAGGGTGACCGCCATTTCCCGTTTCGCCAGGGGAGCGCCAATACAGACATGGGCGCCATTGCCAAAGGTGACATGCTGGGCCTTCCTGTCGATATCGATCCTGTGGGGGTCGCGAAAGACCCTTGGGTCTCTTCCGGCCAGGATGGTGGGGAGAATCACATCGTCGCCCTCCTTGAGCGTCACCCCGTGGAAGGTGCAGTCGCGGGCCACGACCCGGGAGGGCGCGCTGACGCCGAAGGCGCGGGTGAACTCCTGGATTGCGTCCGGAATCCGACCCGGGGAATCCCGCAGCCTATCCTGCAATGCCTGATCCACGCTGAGTTGCCACATGATGCAGCTCAGGGTGTTGGCCACCGTGTCCAGCCCCGCCACATAGAGCAGGTAGTAGAAGCCGAGAATTTCGGCGTCGTTCAGTGCCCGCCCCTGGACCTTGCCGGCCAACAGACTCTGCATCAGCTCCGAGGTGGGCGCTTTTTTCTGTTCGGCGACAAAGGATTTGAGGTGGTTGATGACCGCGAGGCTTGCGGCAAGGCGTTCTTCATTGTCAGTGCCGTGGATGATGGTCTGTTCCCAGGAGACAAACTGGTCCAGCATGTCCCCGGGCAGGCCCAGCAGGGAAATGACGATGGAATTGGGCAGTATCGAGGCAAACTCGCTGACGAATTCACACCCGCCCTTGTCTTCGAATCGGGCGATCAGCCTGTGGCAGAGGTCGGTGACGGAGTCGGTGAGCCGGGCAGAGGCGGCGGGGCTGAACAGTGGCAACAGGATATTGCGATAATCGCGGTGGTTGGGGGGATCCGATTCCACTGGCAGCAGCAACCAGGTGGGATCCATCACCGCGCCCACCAACCGGCCCCGCCTGTTGGAAAACCTCTCGTGATCGGCAAAGGCTTCCCGGATCAGTTCATGGCGGGTGAAAATCCACGCGGGTTTGCCGCTTTGAGCATGGGTGGCGTAAATGGCGCCCGGGCCGTCGTGCAATCTGCAGGCGGCCATGAAGGGGTTGTCCAGCTCCTGTAAAAATGCTTCGTAACTGTGGTTCCAGACCAAATGCTCGGGAATATGGCTGGGTATGGCGTGAGTGTTCATGGCTGGTGGCTCCGTGGGCATTGGCCGTTGATGGCGCGTGTCATTGGGGGCATGGGCTACCGACCCCGTTTGGACGGGGAAGCATCCGCCAGCAAATCAAAACGGTGTACATAGTCCCCGAAGCGTTCGCG
>JBJHDJ010000365.1:0-3270 GCA_050486485.1 Porticoccaceae bacterium | reverse complement strand
ACCTGCATGACTTTTTCCCAGGTGCTGGCCTGGTAGTTGGCGATCGGGGTGCGCTGCCCCAACAGGCTGGCATTGTGCAGCAGGCCGTCGAGCCGGCCAAATTCACCGCCCATGGCGTCCGCCAGAGTCTGGTAGTCCTGCTCGGTGGCGCCCGCCAGATCCACCGGCTGTATCACCGCTTGCGGCCAACCCTGTTCGGCGATCTGGTCATACACGGCTTCCAGTTTGGCGGTGGTGCGGCCCATCAAGATCACGGTGGCGCCGTGACGGGCAAAGGACAGGCTGGCGGCCCTGCCTATGCCGTCCCCGGCGCCGGTGACCACGATCACGCGCCCGGCCAGCAGGTCGGCGCGGGCCTGGTAGTTGCCGATAAAGGCCGTTTCCATGGGGTGCTCCTCTTTCCTCTATAACCCTTGAAACAGAATGTCGAGCAACTGCTCGGCGCGGTCGATGACATGGTCGGCGCCCCAGCTCGATGGATCTTCGTCGGCGCCGATATAGCCGTAGCTGACCGCCACGGTGCGGGTTCCGGCGCGGCGGCCGGACTCGATATCCCGCTGATGATCGCCCACCACCCACGCCGATTCGGGCGCCACGGCCAGTTGGCGGCAGGCGAGCAGCACAGGCTCCGGGTCTGGCTTGTTGCGGGTGACATGGTCTGGACAGACCACCGCTGCCGGCGGGGTCGGCCAGGACAGCCGCGCGATGATGGCCTCGGTGTATTCCGCCGGCTTGTTGGTGACAATACCCCAGGGTATGGCGGCGTCGGCCAGTGCCTCGAGCACCGACACCATGCCCGGGAAGGGGCGTGTGCGATCCGCCAGGCACTGCCGGTAGTTGGCGAGCAAGGCCTGACGCAGGGGTTCGAACTCCGGGTCATTGCTGTCCAGCGCGAAGGCGCTGGCCACCAGCCCCGCGGAACCGTGGCTGACGGCGGCCCGCACCCGGCTTTCATCCAGCTCGGCAAGCCCCCGTTGCGCCAGAATGGCGTTGACGGCGGTAACGAAATCCGGGGCGGTATCCAGCAGGGTGCCGTCCAGGTCGAACAGCACGGCGCCGTTGCGGCGGTCGGGCATGGGTCAATCTCCGATCGCGGGTCTGGTGGCGTACATCATGTAGTTGACGCTCACATCCCGGTCGTCGAGGCGGTAGCGGCGGGTCAGGGGGTTGTACACCAGCCCGGTCATGCAGTGCAGCTCGAGGTCCGCTTCCCGCAACCATGCGGCCAGTTCCGACGGGCGGATGAAGCGGGCGTATTCATGGGTGCCCCGCGGCAGCAAGCGGAGGATGTACTCCGCGCCGACGATGGCGAAGGCCCAGGCCTTGGGGTTGCGGTTGATGGTGGAAAAAAACAGGTGCCCGCCGGGCTTCACCAGGGTCGCGCAGGCGCGGATCACCGAGGCCGGGTCCGGCACATGCTCGAGCATTTCCAGGCAGGCGACCACATCGAAGGTTCCTGGCCGCTGTTCGGCCAGCGCCTCGGCGGTGGTGCGTTGGTAGGTCACCGCCACCCCGCTTTCCAGCTTGTGCAGTTCCGCCACCGCCAGGGGCGCCTCTCCCATGTCGATGCCGGTGACCAGGGCGCCGCGCTGCGCCAGGGCCTCGGTGAGTATGCCGCCTCCGCAACCGACATCCAGCACCTGTTTGCCGGCCACGGTGGCGTAGCGGTCGATCCAGTTGGCGCGCAGGGGGTTGATGTCATGGAGGGGCTTGAACTCGCTGTCCCGGTCCCACCAGCGGGATGCAAGGGCTTCGAACTTGGCGATTTCCCGCTCGTCGAGGTTGCCGTGGCCGCCGGGCTTGTCGCTGTGTGATGTCATCGGGAGTACCGCTGGCTGGCGTCCTGTGGGGAGTGTTCATGGGCGATGCGATCCCGCCATTGACGGGCCTTGGCAGCCAACTCCTGCTCGCTGAAGGTCAGCAGCCTGCCGTCCGCCACCTTGGCGGCGCCATTGACCCAGACATGGCTGATCCGGTGGCCCACCGCCGTGTAGACCAGTTGGGAGACAGGGTTGTAGAGGGGCTCCCGGGCGATACCGGACAAATCCACCGCCACCAGATCCGCGGCCTTGCCCGGCTCCAGACTGCCGGTGACGGCATCGATCCCCAGGGCGCGGGCGCCATTGAGGGTGGCCATGCGCAGGCTGCCGTGGGCGTTCAGGGTGGCGGCATCGCCGCTCACCGCCTTGGCCAGCAGGGAGGCGATGTGCATCTCGCTGAACAGGTCGAGGTTGTTGTTGCTGGCGGCGCCGTCGGTGCCCAGGGCGACATTGATGCCGGCGTTGCGCAGGCGGTGCTCGGGGCAGAAGCCGCTGGCCAGCTTGAGGTTGGATTTGGGGCAGTGGATGACATGGGCGCCGCTGTCCGCCAGCAGGTCGATGTCGTCATCATTGACGGCGGTCATGTGCACGCATTGGGTGTTGGGTGTCAGCAGTCCCAGGCGGTGGAGGCGGGCAATGGGGCGCTCGCCGGTGTTGGCAACCGCTTGGTCCACCTCCGCTTGTGTTTCATGCAAATGGATCTGGATGGCGGTATCGAGTTCGTTGGCATAGGTGGCGATGATCTCGAAGTGACGCTCTTCCACCGTGTAGGGGGCATGGGGGCCGAAAATTACATTGATCAGGTCGTCACCCTTGTAGGCATCCCGCAGCGCCAGTCCCTTGGTGATATTTTCCTCGCCACCTCGGGCCCAGGCGGACGGGAAATTGATGACGGGAAACGCCAACTGACAGCGCAGGCCGTGCTGGCGCGCTGCCTGCGCCACCTGCTCGGGGAAAAAGTACATGTCGGAAAAACAGGTGGTGCCGCTCAACAGCATCTCACCCATGGCCAGTTCCGATCCGTCGCGGACAAACTCCTCGCTGACCCAGCGTCCCTCCGCGGGCCAGATATGTTCGTGCAACCAGGTTTCCAGGGGTTGGTCGTCGGCGTAGCCCCGCAGCAGGCTCATGGCCAGATGGCCGTGGCAATTGATCAGGCCTGGGATCAGGGCATGGTTGCCCAGTTCGACCCGCTGACGCGGGCAGTACAGCCGCTCTGCTTCAACTTTGGGGTGCAGGCCAATGATTTTACTGCCGGATACAGCCAGGGCGCAGTCCCTGTAGACAGTGTCTTGCGGTATGACGGGTATGATCCAGCGGGCACTGATCAGCAAGTCGACGGGTTGTGACGGCATGGCGGCTCCTTGGGCGAAGGGGCGAGTATAGCGGAGTTTATTCCGTCTGACGTCTGACGCTGGACGTCTGACGCCAAGAGGGATCGCATGTGTCC
>JBJHDJ010000364.1:0-3272 GCA_050486485.1 Porticoccaceae bacterium | reverse complement strand
CGGCATCCGTGTCAACGCCGTGGCGCCGGGCCTCACCAACACCGAGGCCCTGCCCGCCCAGTACGCCAGGCTGGTGGATCGGGTGCCCCTGGGGCGCCTCGGCGCAGTCGACGAAGTGGTGGACGCCATTCTGTTTCTCGGGCTGTCCCGCTACATCACCGGCGAGGTACTGTCCATCGACGGCGGCCTGCGCCTGGTGTGAGGGTGCCGCCAGTCCGGTGGCGAATCAATACCACCACACAGAACCTGCCACCACACAGAACCTGCCACCACACAGAACCTGGGAGAACGACAATGACCGTTGAGGAAATGCTGGCCAGGGAGGAAATCCGCCAGTTGATGGCGGCCTACAACATCGCCGGCGACAGTGGCCGGCGCGACGACTTCGCGGCGGTGTTCACCGAGGACGCCGTGCTGGACATCAGTCGCGGCACCTTCGCGACCCGGCAGGGTATCGTCGACGGCCTCTTCGCCACCGTGCAGGGCGCCAAACAAGCTGGCGGCGCGCCCTCGTTCAAGCGCATGCGCCACCACCTCACCACCTCGCAAATCCATTTTACCGGGCCGGACAGCGCCCGGGGACGCACCTATTTTTTCGTGGTCACGGAGCAAGGGCCGGACCACGGGGGTGTTTATATGGACGAGTTTCGCCGCGATGACGGTCGCTGGCTGATCGCCCGCCGGCAGGTACGGGTGGAATACATGGAGGAGAGCAGCCCCTTTGCCGGGCAATAAGCCACTGACTGGCAGGCTGCTGGCGGCTAGCCGACAGGTCAACCGCCATCCAGGGCGGCAATCTTGGCGGCCAGCAACTGCTCGGTGTCTGACTCGCCATCGGCGAGATTGACAACGCCGATGGCGCTGCCGTCCCCGGCCAGCAATATCGCCATGCCCTGCACCAGACCGTGGCTTTCCACGAAGGCCCGCCCCGCTGGCACCCCGGTGTCCGCCACCAGGAACAACACCCGCTCCCCGTAGCTGCCCCGCAAGCGGTTGAGATGATCCATGGCCGCCATGCTCGCGGGGGCGTAGTTCTCGTGGGCCAGCACCAGGGCGGGCGTACCCCCGCCCACCTGGGAGAGATCGGTGCTCACCGGGCGGCCGCCAAACTGGATCATGGCCATTACCGACACCAGGGCCACCAGCGCCACGACACCGAGTACAATCACGGTTTGTTTCATGTTTTGCTCCCAACGCCATCAGGAGGTCATTGTGCCAAAACCCGCGCCGGCATTCCCCCTTGTCATCCTGCTGCTCGCCACGGCCCTGCTGTCCATCAGCGCCTGTGACCGGGAGTCCCACCCCCGGGAGGTGACCCTGGGCAACCTGGCCGGCAACCCCGTGCACTTCGTCGGCAAGGTGGTGATTACCGAGGGCATGGTGCACGGCATCGTCGATCCCCGCCACTACTGGATCGAGGATGAATTCCTCCACCGGGTGGCGCTGAAACCGGCGGACGCCGTGGCGGACCTGGAGGGATCCAGGGTGCGCGTCACTGGCGTCTTCCACTACACCCGCGACGAGGGACGCTTCATCGTCATCGATGACCTCCAGTCCCTCCTGGAAACTGACAACTGACAACTGCCCACTCAATCCACCAGCCGCCGCTCCACCACGGCGGCGGAATTGCGCGGCACCAGCGGCCTGCCGCGCTTATCCAGAAGCACCCGGGTAAAGGCGGCGCCGAACAACAGGATCAGTGACGAGTAGTACACCCACAGCAGGATCAACACCAGGGAACCGGCGGCGCCATAGGCCGAGGCCGGAGCCATGTACCCCAGGTAGGCGGCGATACCGTAGCGGCCCAGGGAAAACAGCACCGCCGTCACCAGCCCGCCCATCAGCACATCGCGCCACTCCAGCAACACATCCGGCAGCACCTTGAAGATGGTGGCGAACAACAGGCTAACCAGGGCCAGGGACAACAGGGTCTCGACCCCCTCCGCCACCAGGGCACTGACCGGGATGTACTGGTCGGCGAACACCAGGGTGGCGCGCAGGGCCACCCCCATGAGCAGCGACACCAGCAGCACAAAGCCGATGGCCAGCACCACGGTGAGGGAAAACACCCGGCTGAGCAGGAAGGCCAGGATGCTGTTGCGGTTGGGGCGCGGCGCCACGCCCCACAGGGTGTTGAGGGAATACTGCATCTGGGCGAACACCGTGGTGGCCCCCACCAGCAGGGCGCCGATGCCGAGCAGGGTGGGCAGCAGGCCCGATTCCTCGATGCGGGTGCTGGCCACGGTGCGCTCGATGGCCTGGGCCGCCTCCTGCCCCATCACCCCCTCCAATTGCGCGACAATCTGGCCCTGGGCGGCGTCCTGGCCGAGCACCAGTCCGATCAGCGTGACGGCGATGATCACCGTCGGGGCAAGGGAAAACAGGGTGTAGAAGGCCAGCGAACCGGCGTAGCTGAAGGCATTGCACTCCAACCACAGCCGGGCGGCGCGACGGCACACATCGATCCAGTAGCGGGCGCCGTCCCGCAAGGAAGGGTAGGGCAAGGGGCACCTCCCGGAGCCTGCTGGTAACCGCCTCAGTCTACGCCATCCGGCAGCGATATTGACCACCCACTGTCGCACCCCCTATAGTGTTTCCCCAACCACAGGCCATATCCGCCATGACCAGTGAACCCCTGCACCTACTGGAACAAAAACTCGACAGACTGATCGCTCTCTGCGATCAGTTGCATGCCGACAACCAGCGCCTGCGGGACAGGGAAACCAGCCTGCTGCGGGAACGCAGCCAGTTGCTGGAAAAGAACGATCTGGCCCGCTCCCGGGTGGAAGCCATGATTTCGCGCCTCAAGAGCCTGGATATCGAAACATGAGCACCGTCGTGATTCGCATTCTCGACAAGGAATACCAGGTCAGCTGCCCCCCCGAGGAGCAACAGGCGCTCATCCAATCCTCCCAGGAACTGGACCGCCGCATGCGGGACATCCGCAAGGCCGGCCATGTCATCGGCCTGGAGCGCATCGCCGTGATGGCCGCCCTCAATCTCACCTACGATCTGCTCAAGGCCGAGAACCGCGCCAACAGTGGCGAGAGTCTTGCCGGGGAAATTGCCCGCTTGGACGCCAAGCTGGACGGCGCCCTCGACAGATTCCAGCTTCAGCACCGCTAGTTCCAACTCCAAGGTAGGGTGGGTTAGCCGCAGGCGTAACCCACCGCAGGGGTCAGGTATCGCGGGATGATGGGTATCGCTGCGCTCAACCCATCCTACGGGGGGACGATCCGTAGGGTGGGTTAGCCGCAGGCATAACCCACCAC
>JBJHDJ010000363.1:0-3294 GCA_050486485.1 Porticoccaceae bacterium | reverse complement strand
CGCTGGATCAGGGAAGACCTGGACGAACAACAATTCGCGGACCGGGTAGCCGCGTGGGCGCTCAATCGGGACAATCTGATGCGGGTGATTCCCCTGATCCGTGGCCGGGTGGAGAAATTCACCGATATCGCGCCTCTCACGGCGTTCTTGTTCAGCGGTTTTCCCCCGTTGTCACCGGCCAGTTTCGAACACGGCAAGCTGGACGCGGACACGGTGCAACGCATACTCCAATTCAGCAGTTGGCGCCTGGACGGCCTGCGCGCCTGGACACGGGATGACCTGTACACCGAATTGAGCCAGATCGCCGGCGCCATGGAACTCAAGCTCAAGGACTTCCTGGCGCCCCTGTTCGTGGCGGTGGCGGGTTCCCCCTCGGCTCCTCCGCTGTTCGACGCCATGGCCATCCTCGGCGCCGACATGGTGCGGGCCCGTGTCCGCCACGCCCTGGAGGTGCTGGGGCCGCCCTCGAAAAAACAGCTAAAGTCCCTGGAAAAAGCCTACCGGGACATCGAAGCCACCCGGCCGCCCCACCCGGAAGAAAATCCTTGACGGCAGGGACTCCAGTGCTAAAATGCGCGCCTCGGAACACACGGGGCTATAGCTCAGCTGGGAGAGCGCAACACTGGCAGTGTTGAGGTCAGCGGTTCGATCCCGCTTAGCTCCACCAAAACCTACTGAAAAGGCTGGACTTTTTTACGAGTCCAGCCTTTTTTGTTTGAAGCGTAGAAAAACCGTAGAAAAACTCCGTAGAAAAACTCATGCCGGCAGTTTCATGGTGACAATCCGGTACGGAAGCTCCTCCGGGTTCTGGTAGCCCATGGTGGTGGCGATGGGCTTGCACTTGCCCAAGCAAGGCGCCAAACCCCATTCCTTACTCTGCACGCCAACTGTTAACAGGCCCAATCAGCCGTGGGCTTTCTTTTTTGGACCAGCCTTGTTCAGCTTGGGCTCCACATGCTTCGCGAGCTTTGGAGCCCTGACTTCGGAGCGCTTCGTTTTCGCAAGAACCTTTGAACTTTCGTCCTTGGTCGCTTTTTGGCGACTGCGGATCATTGCCGCCTGCTTGAGGTCCGCGTTCATCTTCGATTGCCAGCCATCGCCCAGGGCGCGATAGCTTTCCACGACATCGGCATCCAGGCGGATGGTGATGCGTTCCTTGGTGGGCGCTTTCTGTGGACCGCGCTGACCCCTCGACCGCAATGTTTGTTGCAGGGACTCGGGGAGTGACGAGAAGGGCTTTGCCTTCTTCATGTCCTCGGATGTCAATTCGCGGATCTCGCCGTCGTCGTCAATCAAGGGTTTTTGCCTTGTCATACCGTCTGGCCTCTTTGTCGTTGGCCTTGCGAAAGCTGAAGACCCGGATGCCGCCTTCGATTTCCACAAAGCCCAGTACATGCAGTCTTCTATCCAGGTAGCCATACGCGATGTATCGGATCTCGCCGTAGTCCTTGCGATCGTCCACCAGGTAGTGCGCCGTTTCAAAGTCGAAGTCGTGAGCGCGATCAAACGACAGATCTCGCTCCCTTTTGTTGCGCTCGTTCTTGTTCTTGTCGAATTCGATCTTCATTATTTAATTGTATGTACAATATGATGTGGTGGCAAGTGGCTCAAGGGGGCTCCTCCTGTCGCCAAGCGGCTATCATGACGCACTACACCCCCAGGGTAGTACGCTACTTTTGAGCCACCATTTTCATCGGATAGATGAGACTTTCTGTTTACCCTTGCTGTGGTAGCATGTGAAAATCATCACAAGACACTGGCCGGAACAACAGGGAACCGTGGATACAAGGACTTTGACATTTACACCCATTGAACCGCCCCGGCTCGATGCCTTCATCCAGCGCTGGATCTCCGCCAGCGGCTCGGAAAGGGCCAACTACCAGCTCTTTCTCACCGAACTCTGTACCCTGCTGAACCTCCCCCAGCCCGACCCGGCCACCGACGATACCGCCGAGAACAGCTATGTGTTCGAGCGCCGGGTGGACATCAGTAATCCCGACGGCAGTGTCAATCGCGGCTATATCGACCTGTACCGCCGTGGCGCCTTTGTGCTGGAAGCCAAGCAGAGCGGCAGGGAACTGGACACCCAGGGTTGGGACAAGGCCATGCTCAAGGCCCAGAACCAGGCCGACCAGTACCTGCGCGCGCTGCCGGTGGAGGAGGGCAGGCCGCCTTTTATTGTCGTCACCGATGTGGGCCGCACCCTGGAGCTCTATGCCGAGTTCAGTGGCACCGGCGGTACCTATGTGCCTTTCCCCGACCCCGGTCATCACCGGATCAAAATCGACGACCTGCGAGAGCCCCATATCCAGGAGCGTCTCCACCGGCTGTGGTGCGACCCCACCAGTCTCGACCCTTCCCGGCATGCCGCCCGTGTCACGCGGGAAGTCAGCAGCACACTGGCCGAGCTGGCCCGCTCCCTGGAGAAGGACGGCTACCTGGTGGAGCGGGTCGCCCACTTTCTCAAGCGCTGCCTGTTCACCATGTTCAGCGAGGATGTGGGCCTGCTGCCGGAAGGCAGCTTTACCCGGTTGCTGACTCGCCTCAAGGAAACACCGGAACACTTTGGCGACGCCATGCGCTCCCTGTGGACCACCATGCACAGTGGCGGTTACGAAGGTCAGCTCATGCACAAGGTTCGCCAGTTCAACGGTGGACTGTTCCGGGGCATCGACCCCATTCCCCTCGACAGCGGGCAGATCCAGTTACTGATCGACGCCGCCAAAGCGGATTGGCGTTTCGTGGAACCGGCCATTTTCGGCACCCTGCTGGAGCGGGCGCTGGATCCCCGCGAGCGCCACAAGCTCGGCGCCCACTTCACGCCGCGGGCCTATGTGGAGCGGCTGGTGATGCCCACCCTGATCGAACCGCTGCGCCATGAGTGGCAAACCGTGCAGGTGGTGGCGGAAACCTGGTTGCAGCAGGGCAAGCAGGACAAGGCCATCGCCGAGGTGCGGGAATTCCACTACCGCCTGTGCAACACCAGCGTGCTCGACCCGGCCTGTGGCAGCGGCAATTTCCTCTATGTGGCCCTGGAACACATGAAGCGGCTGGAAGGGGAGGTGCTCAACCTGCTGGGCGACCTGCACGGTGGCCAGGCAGCTTTCGATTCCCGAGGCCTGACCGTGGACCCCCACCAGTTTCTGGGGCTGGAGATCAACCCCCGCGCCGCCGCCATCGCCGAAATCGTGCTCTGGATCGGCTACCTGCAATGGCACTTTCGCATTCACGGCAAGCTCGACATCCCCGACCCGGTGCTGCGGGACTTTCGCAATATCGAGCATCGGGATGCCC
>JBJHDJ010000362.1:0-3303 GCA_050486485.1 Porticoccaceae bacterium | reverse complement strand
CCAGCTACCCTGGAGTGACAAGGTTGTCTCATTGAATTTGTTGTCACTGCCACCGCCACCACCGAGGGTGATTTCCTGGGTGCCAGCCGCGGGGCCAGATACCGCTACAACCTGGGCAAGCGCCGTTGATGATCCCAGTGCAAACACTGAGGCAGCCGCGGTTATCATCAAGGATTTTTTGATGGGTGATTTCATGAACTATCCCTCCTCAAGCATTTCTTGAATGGGCAGCCTGTATTTCGAACTGCACCTTGCAGTTCATAGTGCTACCCCTTTTCTCTGGCAGAGCCTTGTGAGAGCACGACCTTTCCGACGTCCCACCATCCTTGAAATACTGGTTGTGAACCAATATTCCAGCCCTTTAAATCCCCACAGAAATGCTTGACTCTCTGAGCATGAATCAAAGCCATTAACTGCAGGTTTTTAGCCCAGAGGGTTGAAAGGTAGCTGTTGAAAATATACCTGTCAAAAAAAACCACCTGATTATCAGCTTTCATTCATGTTGATTTAATTCAAAATAATATTCATGCTGTATTTATTGAAAAAAGAGTGCTCTGGATATAATGATCAAAATATTCCGTAATTTTTCTGAAAAAATGGAAACCGAGAAATCCACCCACCTATAACTGATCGACAATAACTGATCGACACCCAAGCTAGTGGCCCATGCGCAAAATTCAGTAACTGTTCGCTTCGCCAAAGTCACCCAACTTCATCCATGGCCCACTAGAAGATTTTCCGCCCACGCCTGGGCTGCCCGCGGATATTTCGATGCACCTCAAACACATTGAGGCCAACCATGTAGCTGATGCCTACTACTCGTTGTCGATCGAGGGGTATCGGGTCAGTCCTGAGCTGATCGCGCGAGTCCAGAACGGTCGGTGGAATCCCGACCGGGACAACGGCGACCCAATCCGCCGTAATGCGCTCGCGGCTCGGGGTTACAGGCAAGCCTTCCAGGCTATTGGGAAGAACATTGAAAAAGTGCTGAAAGTCGCGAGGGCGGGCACCGGGGTCAGAAAAGACCGTGGCGCCTGGTACCCGGAACTCTTTGCCCCCAGTATCGCCACCGGGCTTCTCAAGCCCGTCGACCTAGCAGGTTATCGCAATTATTCGTAGCTCTATGTATGTGTCACCAAGAGCCAATGCGGTGCGAGAGAAGAAAGTGTTGCAGCTCTAACGCCGTGCGGCCCCCTACCGACACGGGTTGATGCATCAAGGCCTGGAGCGATATGACGACCTGCTCCCACCCCAACTGCCCTCGGCGGCGCCGGTACACACCGCGCACTGGCTGTTCAAGCCACCCATGATCAACCTACTGCTTACGCAGAGAGCGAGAGTACCCGTGACCTTCCATCCAGGAAGCGGCCACCAGCAGTCCTTCCGGTAGGAGCCGCTCAAGTTGGTTTATCTTTCGCTCGATTTGCTTAGCCATGGCATACAAAATTGCATATTGTTAAACCAAAATATAGTTTAGTTTATATAGTTTTTGTATAGTTTTATAATACATATTCAGTTTTTTATAAACTGCGCCCAAGAAACACGTGACAACGACAACCGTCAACAACAACAGCTTGTGGTGGCGCGATCCGCCAACATGGGCCATAGCCACACCAAGGGCTGCCAGGGCCGCCTCCCCCCCAAAGCGACCATTCGGGCAATGGTATGGGGAACACCGCCAAATGACCCGCCTCAATAGTTACTTGGTTTAAGTTATGTTAAACAATGGGCGAGCCTGACAGACACACCCTATTGCTCACCCTGCTCACCCTATTGCTCACCCTATTGCTCTTGTGAAATGTGACCAAATACATCACAATTCTGCCATGATCAAAAGCTTCCAGCATAAGGGCCTCAAAGCTTTTTATAGCACTGGCAACACCAAAGGCATTCGGGCCGACCACGCCAACAGGCTAGCGCGCGTTCTCTCTTTTCTCGATAGAGCCTCATCGCCTGGTGATCTTGACTTGCCCGGCTGGCGCCTGCATCCGCTGAAAGGTGACAAAGACCGCTACTGGTCTATCACTATCAGCGGCAATTGGCGCGTCATTTTCCGTTTTGACGGGACTGACGTGGAATTGGTTGATTATCTGGACTATCACTGAGGAGACCCTGATGGTATTACACAATCCGCCCCACCCCGGTGAAACCCTGCGCGAAGACGTTCTCCCCGCATTGGGTATCAGTAAAACGGCGCTGGCCAGCCGCTTGGGTGTGGCGCGGGAAACCCTGTCCCGCATTCTGAATGGCCACGCACCGATCAGTCCCGACCTGGCCGTGCGCCTGGAACGAGCCGGCATCGGCAAAGCCCGTATGTGGCTTGGCGTACAAGCCGACTATGATTTGTGGCAGGCGGAGCATCGGCCACAACCACCCATAGAGCGCATTGTGGCCAGGGCGTGACCCGGCCAGGCAATGCACCGAAACCACCTGGTGGCCCATGCCGAAGGCGGCAACGTGGATTGCATTAACATTGTGGCGGGCCTGCCACTTCTGCAATCAAAAACGACACCAGCAACCAAGGCCCTTGTGACCAAAACGGCATAACACCTTGATCAATCGACGCTTATAAGGGCAAGTGGTAGCAGTTATGGAACCCTCCTCCAAGGGCCTGTCAAGGAACCTCTGAAAAACTACTGCGCGACCCGATCCGCATCCTCGCGTGCTCACTCACCCCTCGCCTATCTATCTGATATGTCTCGGGGATTCGCTGCGCGGCTCGGGGCTCCTCGGGCCGCTCGCTACATTTTTCAGAGGCTCCTTAACACTAATCCGAGCCGTTATGCGGGCAATCCCTAGCGCTAGAATCGGCCCTCTATCCGCGATGTCAGGCAAACCATTGGAACAACCCCTTTCATCACCCCACCACTCTGCAAAATACGCGAACATTGACACAACATAATAAGCGAACAATACTACAGCTCAATACGCGAACATTGATACACCCTAAACCCGTCTCGGGAGGCAACCCATTGGCGACAGCCACAGACAAACTGGCGGAATCCCTACAGGCCCTGAAGGCGCTTCAGGACCGTGGCATGATCGCGATTCGCTCCGCTGACCTCAGCCGCACCCACCGCGAGCGCCTGGTTCGGCAGGGATTTCTTCAGGAAGTGATGAAAGGCTGGTACATACCCGCCAGCCCGGACAATCCGCCAGGGGACAGCACCCCGTGGTACACCTCGTTCTGGAAATTCATCGCCGCCTACCTGGACGCCCGGGTCGATGGGCGCTGGTGCCTGTCACCGGAGCAGTCCCTGTCGATCCACGCCGGAAACTGGACGGTCCCCAAACAACTCCTGG
>JBJHDJ010000361.1:0-3316 GCA_050486485.1 Porticoccaceae bacterium | reverse complement strand
GCAGGGTGGCGATGGGCCGGCCCAGGGACTGGGCCTTGTTCTCCACCGGGTGAATGCCGCCGGGTATGTCCCAGATCTTTCTCATGCGGCGCGATTTCCCCCACGGTCAGTGGCCCCGCGGTCGGTGGCCCCGCGGTCGGTGGCCCCGCGGTCGGTAGCCCCGCGGTCGGTAGCCCCGCGATCGCTAGCAATAATGTCCCGGGAGCTGAGCCCCCGGATCCTCTCACCCAGGGGCGCGGGGATGTCCCACTTCCACTCGTTCAGGGTCTGTGGCACGGGGCGCATCTCGATGCAGTCCACCGGGCAGGGTTCCACGCACAGGTCGCAGCCGGTGCACTCGCTGGCGATCACCGTGTGCATCTGCTTGGCGGCGCCGAGAATGGCGTCCACCGGACAGGCCTGGATGCACTTGGTGCAGCCTATGCACTCATCCTCGCGAATATAGGCCACCGTCTTGACATCGCTGGCCTCGCCATCGAGTTCCGGTTCCGGCACATCGAGAAGATCCGCCAGGGCCTTGACGGTGGCCTGCCCCCCCGGCGGACACTTGTTGATCAGGTCGCCGTTGGAGATGGCTTCCGCGTAGGGGCGGCATCCCGGGTAGCCACACTGTCCGCACTGGGTCTGGGGCAGCAGGGCGTCGATGCGCTCGACGATGGGGTCGCCCTCCACCCGGAATTTGACGGCGGCGAAGCCGAGTCCGGCGCCGAACAGTAGCGCCAGGCCTCCCAGGGCACTAAGGGCGGCGATCAGCGGGTTTTGGGCGATGAGTTCCAGCACGATCTAGACCAGCCCCGCGAAGCCCATGAACGCCAGGGACATCAGCCCGGCGGTGATCATGCCGATGGCGGCGCCCTTGAAGGGCACTGGCACATCGGCGGCGGCCAGGCGCTCCCGCATGGCGGCGAACAGCACCAGCACCAGGGAAAAGCCGATGGCCGCGCCAAAGCCGTAGAGGGCGGCCTCAAGAAAGGTATGCTCCCGGGCGGTGTTCTGCAGGGCCACCCCCAACACCGCGCAGTTGGTGGTGATCAGGGGCAGGAACACCCCCAGTACCCGGTACAGCAGCGGGCTGGTCTTTTCGATGAACATCTTGGTGAACTGCACCACCACGGCGATCACCAGGATGAAGGCGATGGTACGCAGGTATTCAAGGCCCAGGGGCGCCAGCACGAAGGTGTTGACCATATAGCTGGACACCGCCGCCAGGGTAAGCACGAAGGTGGTGGCGCTGGACATGCCGATGGCGGTCTCCAGCTTGTTGGATACCCCCATGAACGGGCACAGGCCGAGGAACTGGACCAACACGAAGTTGTTCACCAGCACGGTGCCAATCAGAATGACGAGCAGTTCCTGCATAGTTCAAGTCCGGGCCAATCGCGGAATTATCGGTGATTGGCGCTTATTTGGAAATTGAGATTGGGGGATATGGTTTATCGGTGGGGCCGATAAACCTTGGTCTGACGTCTGATGTCTGACGTCTGACGCAAAAGCCCGGTTGGATGGATCATCGTGTTGGCAACACTGGCAGCTATTGGCCGATGCTTATCTTTGACAATCACCTGATTGACTCCCTAACATCAGCGGCTGCGATCCATCTTGGCGTCTGATGCAAAAGCCCGGTTGGATGGATCATCGTGTCGGCAATGCCGTCAGCTATTGGGCAATGCATATCGTTGACGATCACCTGCATCACTCCATAACATCAGCGACTGCGATCCATCCTGGCGTCAGACGTCCGACGTCAGACGTCAGACCAACACCCCTCAAACCACCCGCATCCCCGGTTGCGCCCCGCTGTCCGGCTCCAGCAAATAGATACCGTCATTGTCTCCGGCGGCCAGCACCATGCCCTCGGAGAGGCCGAAGCGCATCTTGCGGGGGGCCAGGTTGGCCACCATCACCGTGAGGCGGCCTTCGAGATCCTCCGGGCGGTAGGCGCTCTTGATGCCGGAAAACACCGTGCGGGTTTCGCCGCCGAGATCCAGGGTGAGTTGCAGCAGCTTGTCGGCCCCTGACACGGGCTCGGCCTTGACGATGCGGGCCACCCGCAGATCCACCTTGATGAAGTCCTCGTAGCCGATCTCGGCGGCGAGAGGTTGTGCGGCCAGGGGGCCAACCGCCCGGGCTTCAACGGTCTGTTGACTGGCGGGCAGGGTTTCCTTGCCGGCTTCGATCATGGCGTTCACCTTGTCCCTGTCGATGCGTTGCAACATCGGCTTGAATTCATTGATCCTGTGGTTGAGCAGCGGCTGCCCGGCGCTGGCCCAGGTCAATCGGTCGTTAAGGAAGGCCTCCGCCTGTTCAGCCATGGCCGGCAGCACGGGCTTGAGATAGACCATCAGTACCCGGAACAGGTTGATACCCAGGGAACAGATATCGGCCACCTCCTGCTCGCGGCCCGGTTCCTTGGCCAGCTTCCAGGGTTCCCTGGCGGCGATGTACTCGTTGGCGGCATCCGCCAGGGCCATGATGTCGCGGATGGCCCGGCCGTAGTTGAGAGTTTCGTAGTGGCCGGCAAGGGTCTCGGCGGCGCCACTGACCTTTTGCCACAGGGCCGGGTCGGCGATGCGGGATGACAGCACGCCATCGCTGCCCTGGGTGATGAATTTCGCGCAGCGGCTGGCGATATTGACCACCTTGCCCACCAGGTCGCTGTTGACCTTCTGCACGAAGTCTTCCAGGTTGAGATCGATGTCCTCCACGCCGCTGGAGAGCTTGGCGGCGTAATAGTAGCGCAGGTACTCCGGCTGCAGGTGGTCGAGGTAGGTGCGGGCATTGATGAAGGTGCCCCGCGACTTGGACATCTTCTTGCCGTCCACGGTGACAAAGCCGTGGACGAAGATCTTGGTGGGTGTGCGGAAATTCGCGCTGTGCAGCATGGCGGGCCAGAACAGGGCGTGGAAGTTGACGATGTCCTTGCCAATGAAATGGTAGACCTCGGCGCTGGAGTCAGGCCCCCAGAAGTCGTCGAAGTTGATGTTCTCCCGGTCGCAGAAATGCTGGAATGCCGCCATGTAGCCGATGGGGGCATCCAGCCACACATAGAAGAACTTGCCGGGCGCATCGGGTATCTCGAAGCCGAAGTAGGGGGCGTCGCGGCTGATATCCCACTCCTGCAACCCGGCCTGCAGCCACTCATCGAGCTTGTTGGCGATTTCCACGCCCACATGGCCGGCCCGGGTCCACGCCTTGAGGAACTCGGTGAATTCAGGCAGTTTGAAAAAATAGTGGGTGGAGGCCTTTTCGATGGGGGTCGCGCCGGAGATGGCGGAGCGCGGGTTGATCAACTCGGTGGGTGTGTAGGTGGCGCCGC
>JBJHDJ010000360.1:0-3319 GCA_050486485.1 Porticoccaceae bacterium | reverse complement strand
TCCATCGGCAATCACCTGGCCCACGGCTGCCGCCAGCGCCAGTGGTCGGTGACCATGACCGATATCGACGGCGCTGCCCTGCGGCGCACCCGGGAAGCCATCTACCCGGAACGCTACGGCCAGTGGGACGACGCCATCCGCCTCGCCGCCCCTGGCGAGGTCGCGTCCGAGGCCTTCGAGGTGGTGGTGATCGGCACGCCACCGGATACCCATCTCGCCCTCGCCCTCGCCGAGCTGGCCCAGCGCCCGCCGAAAATACTCATTATCGAAAAACCCCTCAGTCCCCCCTTCGCCGACTGCCGCGAGCTGCTGCGCCGCGCCCGGGAAACCGGCACCCGGGTGCTGGTGGGCTACAACCACCGTCTCACCCCCCACAGCCTGGTGGCCGCGGACTGGCTGCGGGCATCCCCACTGGGTGAGATCACCACCCTGCGGGCCCGCTTCCGGGAACACTGGGGAGGCATCTTCTCCGCCCACCCCTGGCTCAGCGGCCCCGCCGACACCTACCTGGGCTTCACCGAACGGGGCGGCGGCGCCCTGTGCGAGCACTCCCATGGGGTCAACATCTTCCAGCACTTCAGCCTGCTCACCGGCCAGGGCGCCATCGTCGAGGTGGACGCCCTGCTGGACGAGGTGGAGCGGGACGGCGCCCGCTACGACCGGGTGGCGCAACTGTCGGTGCGCACCGAGAGCGGCCTGGTGGGCCTCATCATTCAGGATGTGGTGACCCAGCCGGCGGAAAAGTGGCTGCGGGTGGAAGGCGAAAACGGCTACCTGGAATGGCAGGTCAACAGCCGCGCCGGCGAGGATCGCCTGGCCCTGCACCTGCGCGGCGAGGAACCCCGGGAGGAGCGCTTCGCCAAGACCCGCCCCGACGACTTCCGCGGCGAGATCAGCCACATGGCGCAATTGCTGGACGACCCCACCCTGCCTTCCCCCATCGACCTGGCGGCGGGCATGGCCACCATGCAGGTGATCGCCGCGGCCATCACCTCCTCCCGGGAAGGGCGCCGCGTCAAGGTGGACTACGGCCCCCTGGCGGAGACACCCTGATGCTTGGCGATTCACGCATCCTGGTGGTGGTGCCGGCCCGTGGCGGCAGCAAGGGCATCCCCCTCAAGAACCTGAGGCCGGTGGCCGGGCGTTCCCTGGTGAGCCGTGTGGGCGACCTGGTGCGGGAACTGCCCTGGGTGGATCGGGCGGTGGTGTCCACCGACCACCTTGTGATTGCCGAGGCCGCTCGCGACGCCGGCCTTGAGGCCCCCTTTCTGCGTCCTCCCGAGCTGTCCGGGGATCGCATCGGCGACCTGGAGGTGCTGAGCCATGCCCTGGCCGCCACCGAGGCGGATGACGGCCAGCACTACGATGTGGTGGTGATGCTGCAACCCACCTCCCCCCTGCGCCGCGCCGAGCATGTCGCCGCCACCGTGGAGAAACTGCTGGCGGAGGATCTGGACGCGGTGTGGACCGTCTCCCCCACCGACCTCAAGGCCCATCCCCTGAAACAGCTCCAGGTGGACGATCGGGGCCGCATGACCCTGTGGGACGAGCGCGGCGCCGGCATCATCGCCCGCCAGCAACTGGAACCGGTGTACCACCGCAACGGCGCCGCCTACGCCCTGCGCCGCCGCTGCCTGGTGGCGGACAACTCCCTGCTGGGCCGCGGCGCCGGCGCGGTGATCCTCCATGAGCCCATGGTGAGCATCGACACCGAGGAGGATATCGCCAGGGTGGAAGCCCTGCTCGTCGCCCGCGGCGAGACCGTCGCGGCGCCCGCCACCCCTATTCCCAAGACCCTGGTGGTGGATATCGACGGCGTGGTGGCGGAGCCGGTGACCAACAAGGACTATGCCACCGCCGGCCCCCTCAGGGACAATATCGCCCGCGTCAACGCCCTGTTCGAGGCCGGCTGCCACATCACCCTGTTCACCGCCCGGGGTTCCGCCACCGGCATGGACTGGGAGGATGTGACCCGCCATCAACTCAAACAATGGGGGGTGCGCTACCACGATCTGCGCTTCGGCAAGCCCCCCGCGGATTACTATATCGACGACCGCCTGCTCACCCTGCACCAGGCCCTGGCCCTGTGCGGCCTGGCGGATCCGTCGGTGACACCGAATTCAGCAACGGAGAATCCAGCGCCATGAACGAGATTTTCGACGACCTGTTCATCTTCGAGATGGCCAACAACCACCAGGGCAGCGTCGAGCACGGCCTGGCCATCGTCGACGCCGCCGCGCGGCTGGCCCGCCAGCACGGGGTACGGGCGGCGGTGAAGTTGCAATTCCGCGAGCTGGACAGCTTTATCCACCCGGCGGCCAGGGGGCGCGACGACATCAAGCATATCCCCCGCTTCGAGAGCACACGACTGGACTTCGCCGATTTCCGCCAACTGGTGGACGCCACCCGCGAGGCGGGGCTGATGGCGGTGGCCACGCCCTTCGACGAGGCCTCGGTGGCCACCTGCCAGCAACTGGGGGTGGAGATCATCAAGGTGGCCAGTTGCTCCGCCACCGATTGGCCCCTGCTGGAGGCCATCGCCGCCGCCCACAAGCCGGTGATCGTCTCCACCGGCGGCCTGTCCATCTACGATATCGACAATGTGGTCACCTTCCTCCACAAGCGGGTGCCGGCCCTGGCGGTGATGCACTGCGTGTCCATCTACCCCACCCCCCTGGAGCGCCACGCCCTCAATTTCATGTCGCGCATGATGCGCCGCTACCCCTATGTCACCATCGGCTACTCGGGCCACGAGGATCCGGACAACACCGAGGTGGCGGTGGCGGCCATCGCCAAGGGTGCACGGCTGTTGGAGCGCCATTTCGGGGTGCCCACCGACACCATCAAGCTCAACAACTACTCCATGAACCCCCGGCAGGCGGACGCCTGGCTGGCGGCGGCGCTGCGCGCCCGGGAATTGTGTGGCGAGGGCGACGACAAGGCCGTCAGCCAGGACGAGTACGACTCCCTGCTGTCCCTACAGCGCGGCGTATTCGCCAAACGGCCCATCGCCCGGGGCGAGGTGATCGGCCGCGACGATGTCTATTTCGCCATGCCCTGCGAGGACGGCCAGCTCACTTCCGGGCGCTTCGGCCAGTACCGCGCCCGCTTCGTGGCCTCGGCGGACTACGCGCCGGACGCGGCCATCTTCGAGCGCCCCCAGCAGGACCCCCTCACCCAGTTGCGCGGCATCCTCCACGATGGCAAGGGGCTGCTCTACGAGGCGGGCATCGCCCTCGGCAACGACATCACCATCGAGGTGTCCCACCACTACGGGCTAGACCGCTTCCGGGAGGTGGGCTGCATCCTGGTCCTGTCT
>JBJHDJ010000359.1:0-3321 GCA_050486485.1 Porticoccaceae bacterium | reverse complement strand
CGGCGTAGTTTACCTGTCCGTACTGCCCTGCCTGGCCGTTGAGGGAGCCGATGTTGACGATGCGTCCATAGCGCCGTTCCCGCATGCCCTCGATGACCGCCCGACACATGTTGAAGCAGGAGCCCAGGTTGGTGTCGATCACCGCCTGCCAGCTGTCATGGTTCATGCGGTGCATGGTGGCGTCCCGGGTGATGCCGGCGTTGTTCACCAGGACGGCGATGGGACCGTGCGCGGCCTCGATGGCCTGGACCCCGGCCTGGCAGGCGTCGAAGTCCGCGACATCGAACTTGTAGGCGGGGATGCCGGTTCGCTCGGTGAATTCCCTGGCTCTTTCCTCGTTGCCGCCGTAATTGACGATGGTGGTGAATCCTGCTGCCTGAAGTGTCAGCGCCACGGCTTCGCCGATGCCGCGGGTGCCGCCGGTAACCAGTGCGGTTTTGCTCATATTGTCTCTCTCCGATAGGGTGGGTGCTGTGTCAAGTTGGTGCTGCTGCCTGGTTTTAAGCAATATCGATGCCTAAACCTATAACCTAATGAAAATTAAAGAGGGAAAACTGAAAAGATCAAGTGGAATGACTGCGCGCGGCGGTTCGCGCACCATGATAGGGAAGCATTGTGACAGATTTGTTGCGGACGCTCCCCGTTGGGGCGTCGTTAGAAACGGCGTCAGGTGGCGCGCCACGACATCAATTGAGGGCTGGCAGCTTGCGCCCCCTGAGGAAATCCACCTGCCGCTCGTGGATCAGATGTTGCTGGGGGGTGAAGCCGCGGAACAATTGCGCGCTGGCGGAGGACAGGGGGTCCGTGTCACAAAAGCTCAGTTCCTCGTCGGTGAAAAGGGCGCTGTCGATCAGCAGTTCCCAGGGGTTGGCCAGTTGCAGCAGTTCCACCAGGTGTTCGACGGTTTCCTCGAGGCACAGTTCCTGGTTCCAGCGGCCTTCCCGGGGCGGGTCGAAGGGGGCTATGGCGAGACGCAGCTCCAGCGGCAAGCCCTCCTCCTGTTCCAGTTCGCGGCACAGGGTCATCAGGGCGGCGGCGCAGCTCACGCCGTGCAGCAGGTGCTCCTCGTCGCTGGCGTAGGCGGAGAACTGGATGAATACGGCGTTGTGCTGGGCCTGTAGCCGAACGCCGCGAAACAGGTTCTTGGCCTGCTCCACCCGCTGGTCCATGGTGTTGATGATGCTGTTGAAATGATCGCTGTTGAGCTGTGCCCTGAGACGCGGCAGGTTGGCGAGGCTGAAGGCCAGGATGCAGTGGCAGTCATGTTCCGGCGCCTGCTGCCCGGGGCCGCTGTCCAGCAGCGGTTCGAGGCGCCTTTCCAGCAGGCTCAACTCGTCCAGGCCGTCGCCGTCCGGGTCAGGGGCCGACAACAGGCTGGCGTTGATACGCGCCAGTCGCCGGGAGAAGCCCAGGGTGGTGCTGACCAGCCAGATGGCCAGGGCCAGGGTGGTGACACCCCAGGCCCCCAGGGTCCACCACAGGATACTGTGAAAGCGCCGGCTGACCATTTCCGCCAATAGTTCAACCCGGACTTCCCCCGTGACGACATTGTCCACGGTGATGGTGGCGCGGTAGGCCGCCAGGGGTTCGCCGGGTCGCAGGTTGTTGATCTGTCCCTGGGCCAGCAGTCGGTTGTTGGCGTCCAGCAGCGATGCCCGCCCCACCTGCGGGGTGTCGCTCACCAGGTTGTCGAGGATGACCTGGATGCTGATGATATTGTCGTCCATCAGGGGCTGGCGCACCGCTTCGACCAACTGGGCGGCGAGAGCCTCGCCCATGGCCTGTTGTTCTTCCTCGGCCACCAGGGTGAGTTGCAATCGCAGCACCGCGGCCAGCAGCAAGCCGGTGATCAGGGCGTAGAAAAACAGGGCCGCGAAGGTTTTGCGACCGAGGGTACGGGTGGTGGACGACATGTCTGTGGAGGCCCTGGCGTATGCGGGAACGGGGTTTCGAGGGTGCTATCTTAGCAGTCGCTACCCTATAATGGCGACCCGCTGAAACAGCCATGGTCGATGAGTCATCAAGTGAAGGAAATCCTGCTGATCAATGTGTCCGGGGATGACAAGCCCGGTGTCACCAGCGCCGTGACCGGCGCCCTGGCCCAGTACGGCGCCAACATTCTCGATATCGGTCAGGCGGTGATCCATGACACCCTCTCCCTGGGTATTCTCGCGGAGATCCCCGAGTCGGTGGACTCCGGGCCAGTGTTGAAGGATATCCTGTTCCAGATGCATCGCCTGGGCATGCAGGCCCGCTTTCAGCCCATCAGCGAGGAGAGCTACGGCCACTGGGTGGCGCAGCAGGGCAAGCCTCGCCATATCGTCACCCTGCTGGCGCGGCGCATCACCGCCGGACATATCGCCCGGGTGACGGCGGTAACCGCTGGCCACGGGCTCAATATCGACCAGATCACCCGCCTGTCGGGCCGCATTCCCCTCGATCGCATCGACTCCCACAGCAAGGCCAGCGTCGAGTTCTCGGTGCGTGGCGCGCCGGCGGATACCGCGGCGTTTCGCGGCGCGCTCCTGGAAATCGCCGCCGAATTGGACGTGGACGTGGCCTACCAGGAGGACTCCATATTCCGCCGCCACCGCCGCCTGGTGGTGTTCGACATGGATTCCACCTTGATTGAAGCGGAAGTGATCGACGAGTTGGCCAAGGAGGCGGGGGAGGGAGAGCAGGTGGCGGCCATCACCGAGGCGGCGATGCGCGGCGAGCTGGATTTTCAGGAAAGTTTCCGGCGCCGGGTGGCCCTGTTGCGGGGGCTGGACGAAGGGGTGCTGGAAAGGGTCGCCGGGCGTCTCAATATGACCGAAGGGGCGGAGGAGCTGATTTCAACCCTGCGCAAACTGGGCTACCGCACCGCCATTCTGTCCGGCGGATTCCAGTATTTCGCGCGGCTGATTCAGCGCCGGTTGGGCATCGACTATGTTCACGCCAACGAGCTGGAAATCGTCGATGGCAAGGTGACGGGCCAGGTGACCGGCACCATCGTCGATGGCCGCCGCAAGGCGGAACTGCTGGAGGCACTGGCGGCCCGGGAGAATATCCGCCTGGAGCAGGTGGTGGCCGTGGGCGACGGCGCCAACGACTTGCCCATGCTCAGTATTGCCGGCCTTGGCATAGCGTTCCGCGCCAAGCCCATGGTGCGGGCCAACGCCAAGCAGGCCATCTCGCAACTGGGGCTCGACGGGGTGCTGTACCTGATGGGGATTCGCGATCGGGATACCAATATCTAAGGCGCGCGGGCCTTATTCCCCGCTGAAGTCGAACGACATCGCCGGTAGCGGCGCAGACACATAGTGCCCCTGGATGAAATCC
>JBJHDJ010000358.1:0-3326 GCA_050486485.1 Porticoccaceae bacterium | reverse complement strand
CCCTCGGGGCCGGCGTGACTGAAACTGTAAATCTTAATGAGAATGATTGTCAATTAGAATTAGTAATTTTATTGATTTGTGTCAATCAACTGGTTTGCGGATGCGAGGCGCGGCACGGATGGGCCATGGCGGATGGTCTCCAGGCGGGAAATACCCAAGCCAGGGTATTGCACCGGTTGCCGGATTTTTGGGAGAAAAATGCGTGCACTGGGCGCGCCCTGGCACCCTGGCACCCTGGGCCTTGGCGGGCTGTTAGCCGGCCTGAGGTTCAAGGATGGGCTCGGCTGCCCTGAAGGCAAGGCTGCCGCGGGACGGTTTTGGACTCAGAAATCCAGCGGCAACCCGATATGCTCGCGGAAAATGAAATCCCGGTGCTCGAGCAGGGCCGGATCCAGGGCGCGGGCCATTTCCGGTGTGAGATGGGTGTAATTGGCCCGCATGAAATCCGGCATGGCGCACTCCTCCGGCGGCAGGGGCGATACGAACAGGGAGAAACAGGCCCAATGGAGGTCGCAGGCGGACAGGCGACTGCCCACCAGATACCGGGAGCCCGCCTCGCGCTGGCGCCGCAACTGGGTGGAAAGCCCGTTAAGGATGGACACCATGCGCAGCGGCGCCCGGGCGATATTCTCGGGCGTCGCCCGGTAGGAGCGGATCATGCGCTCCATGTCCACCTTGTCGAGGTTGGGGGGATTGACGGTGGAGCTCTGCCCCATCAGCGTCAACCGCCGCGACCAACCAAAACCATCCGAGCCACAAATCTCACAGGAGAGTCCCAGCACCATGGCCCGCTCCAGGGGGTCGTCGGGCAACAGGGAAGGCCCCGAACCCAGGCGCTCCGCCAGCAGCAGGATATCGAGCCATGAGTCCACCGCTGGCTCGTCGTTGTAGACCGCCACGGGGGCATTGCGCCTGCCGGTCCACTCGAACAACTCGTCATTGCTCTCCATCACCTTCTGCTCCACGGGGATGAAGCTCAGATTGCGCACCGACAGCACCGCCTTGGCCGCTTCCCCCCAGGGACCGGGCATGTGGGCAGTAAGCACCAGACGCAGGCCTGGCAAGTTGCGCGCTTCGGCGACGGACAGATATTCCATGGCGGTTCTCCGTAAAATTTGCATAATCTCAGGAATTGCGCCCCTTAACAAATACCATTTAAACCGTGGCAATAACCCGGCCCCATGCCGCTGGAACGACAAAAGCGCAATGCCACGGAATCACAAGAGGTGAACGCCATGTCCCACCACTCCCCACCCCCCAGCAACACCGGTCGCCGCGACTTTCTGGCGTCCGCCGGACTCGGCCTGGCTGGACTGGCACTTACCGGCCAGACCAGAGGCCACAGCGCAGGGGGCTCCCCTTGCCCCCGTTATCAGGACAAGGTGGTGCTGATCACCGGCGCCACTTCCGGCATCGGCGAAGCCACCGCCCATGCTTACGCCAGGGAAGGTGCCAGGGTATTTTTCTGTGGTCGCCGCGAGGAGCGCGGGGCCCAGGTTGAGCAAGCTATCCGCGACGCTGGCGGCGAGGCCACGTTTATGCGCGCCGATGTGCGCGACGAGAATCAGGTAATAGCCTTCGTAGCCCGCTGCCTCGAGGTTTACGGCGGTCTGGATATCGCCTTCAACAATGCCGGCATTACCGGATTCATGGGTGGCCTCGACGAACTGCCGGTGGACGGCACCGGCTCCTACCACGACATCATGCGCACCAATGTGGACGGGGTGGTGTTCGCCATCCGCCAGGAAATACCGGCGATGCGCGCCCGCGGGGGCGGAGTCATCGTCAATACCGGCTCGGGACTGTCCCACCGGGGATCACCCACCATGGCGGCCTATGCTGCCTCCAAGCACGCGGTGATCGGCCTCACCCGCTCTTGCGCCGCCCGGGAGGCGGGCAACAGCATCCGGGTAGTGAGCCTGTCGCCAGGCGGAACCCGCAGCGATATCATGCGCCCCTTCCTGCCGGAGGGCTCCACCTTCGGCGACGACTACGGCGACAACCTGCCCATGGGGCGCATCGCCGAGCCAGAGGAAATAGCCGCCATCGTCCTCGCCGTCACCGACCCGGCCTGCACTTTCCTCAATGGTGGAGATGTCAGGGCCGATGGCGCCGCCGGCGCGGCCTGAGCACAAAGCCGGGCTCCGGCGACGCCACCTGGACCTTCGAGGCTGAACCCACGCCGAGGATGCCGGTCATAGGAATTCATTTTACCGACAACAAGAGGCGTGAAACCCATGACCGATCATTCCGACTCCCCCAACAACACCAGCCGCCGCCACTTTCTCGGCGCCGCGGGCGTGGGCCTGGCCGGCCTGGCCCTGGGCTCCCGGGCCATGGCCGGCGCCACGGCGCCGGGGGCCAACCCCTCTACCAGGTACAAGGACATGGTGGTGCTGATCACCGGCGCCACCTCCGGCATTGGCGAGGCCACCGCCCATGCCTATGCCCGGGAAGGTGCCAAGGTGTTCTTCTGTGGCCGCCGGGAAGAGCGTGGCGCGCAGGTGGAACAAGCCATCCGCGACGCCGGCGGCGAGGCCACCTTCATGCGCGCCGATGTGCGGGAGGAAGACCAGGTGGCGGCCTTCGTGAACCGTTGCGTGGAGGTGTACGGGGGCCTCGACATCGCCTTCAACAATGCCGGCATCACCGGATTCATGGGGGCCATGGACGAACTGGCGGTGGATGGCATGGGTTACTACCACGACATCATGCGCACCAATGTGGATGGGGTTGTGTACGCCATGCGCCACGAGATACCCATCATGCGCGCCGCCGGCAGGGGCATCATCGTCAACACCGGCTCGGCCCTGTCCCACCGGGGGTCGCCGCAACTGGGGTTCTATGCCGCCTCGAAACACGCGGTCATCGGCCTCACCCGCTCCGCCGCCGCCCGTGAAGCGGGCAACGGCGTGCGGGTGATCAGCGTGTCCCCCGCCGGCACCCGCACCGACATACACCTTCCCTACCTGCCACCGGACACGCCCAGGACCGGAGGCGGCGGCGCCAACACTCCCATGGGCCGGTTGGCGGAACCGGAGGAAGTGGCCTGCGTGGTGCTGGCGGTCACCGACCCGGCCTGTGTCTTCCTCAACGGCGACGATGTGCGGGCGGATGGCGCTTCCACGGCTTGAGCGAGGAGTTCCAACGGAAACCCACCAGGCGCGGTGGCTCCACCTTGGATGACCCGTGCTCTAGTCACGGCGCCGAATGCATCAGGGCCAGACCCTAATGGCACTGATTTAGGCGTTTCGGCGCAGTTTTCCCCCTCTCCCGCGAGCGGGAGAGGGCAGGGGAGAGGGCGATTGCGCCAGCAATCAAGCGGC
>JBJHDJ010000357.1:0-3337 GCA_050486485.1 Porticoccaceae bacterium | reverse complement strand
GTCTGACGTCTGACGTCTGACGTCTGACGCCAAGAGGATCGCGGGAACTTGGGCGCCGGATGCCACTAGCGGGCAAAAGCCACATTCTCTCAGCAATGCCCCGGAACCCTTGCTTTTGCGTCAGACGTCAGACATCCGACGTCAGACCAATCATCATCCTTTCTGCGCCCGCTTACGCTCATTCTCCGTCAGCAGCTTCTTGCGCAGGCGGATGGACTTGGGGGTCACCTCCACCAACTCGTCGGTTTCAATGAACTCCAGGGCCTGCTCCAGGGTGTGGCGCACGGGAGGGGACAGCACCAGGGCCTCGTCGGTGCCGGCGGCGCGGATGTTGGTGAGCTGCTTGGCCTTGGTGGGGTTGACCGGCAGGTCGTTGTTGCGGGAGTGCAGGCCGACGATCTGGCCCTCGTAGACATTTTCCCCGTGGCCGACGAACAGCCGGCCGCGGTCCTGAAGGCTGTACAGAGCGTAGGCCAGGGTCTTGCCCTTGATCATGGATACCAGCACGCCGTTCTGGCGCTTGGCGATGGTTCCTGTCTTCACCGGGCCATAGTGATCGAAGATGCTGGTCATGATGCCGGTGCCCTGGGTCAGGGTGAGAAACTGGGAACGGAAACCGATCAGGCCCCGGGAGGGCACCACATAGTCGAGGCGCACCCGGCCATTGCCGTCGGCTTCCATGTTGCGCAAATCCCCCTTGCGCTGTCCGAGCTCTTCCATGACGCCACCCTGGTGCTGTTCCTCGACATCGATCACCACCTGCTCGTAGGGCTCCTGGATCTCGCCATCCACTTCCTTCTGGATCACCTCGGGGCGGGACACACCCAGCTCATAGCCCTCGCGGCGCATGTTCTCGATCAGCACCGACAAGTGCAGTTCGCCGCGACCGGAGACAATGAACTTTTCCGGGCTGTCTCCCTGGCGCACCCGCAGGGCCACATTGTGGATCAACTCCTGCTCCAGGCGGTCACGGATATTGCGGGAGGTGACGAACTTGCCCTCGAGCCCGGCGAAGGGGGAATCGTTGACCTGAAAGGTCATGCTTACCGTGGGCTCATCCACCGTGAGGGGCGGCAACGCCTCCACCTTGTCGGGGTTGCACAGGGTGTCGGAAATCTTCAGTCCGTCGATGCCGGTAATACAGACGATGTCGCCGGCGCTGGCGCTCTCCACCTGCACCCGCTCCAGGCCGTGGTAACCCATCACCTGCAAAACCCGGGCGCGACGGGTGCCTCCCTCGCTGTCGATCACGATCACGGTGTCGTTGCCCTTGAGGCTGCCGCGGGTAATGCGGCCAACGCCGACCACGCCCACATAACTGTTGTAGTCCAGGGCGCTGATCTGCATCTGAAAGGGACCCTCGACATCCACCGGCGGCGGCGGCACCTTGTCGACGACCATCTGAAACAGGGGGGTCATATCCTCTTCCAGGGCATCGGCCTCGAAGCCGGCGATGCCGTTGAGGGCCGAGGCGTAGATGATGGGAAAATCCAGTTGCTCGTCGCTGGCCCCGAGGCTGTCGAACAGGTCGAACACCTGATCGATCACCCAGTGGGGCCGGGCGCTGGGGCGATCCACCTTGTTGACCACCACGATGGGCTTGAGTCCCCGTTCGAACGCCTTGGACGTCACGAACCGGGTCTGCGGCATGGGGCCGTCCACCGCGTCCACAAGCAGCAACACGGAATCCACCATGGACAGCACCCGCTCCACCTCGCCGCCGAAATCCGCGTGGCCGGGGGTGTCGACAATATTGATGCGGTAGCCATTCCACTCAATGGAGGTGTTCTTGGCCAGGATGGTGATGCCACGCTCCCGCTCCTGGTCGTTGGAATCCATGATCCGCTCCGCGCCGATATCCTTGCGGCCCAGGGTGCCGGACTGCTGCAACAACTTGTCCACCAGGGTGGTCTTGCCGTGGTCTACGTGGGCAATGATGGCGATATTGCGGAGGTTCTGGATGGTCATGGGAGGGGGGTTCGTGACAAAAGGTCGGGCATTATAGAGAGGGGCTACCGGGAAGTCACATGATTCCGCCCAGCGGTAGTGTCTCAGTTTGAAACTCCCCTGTAGGGTCGTGGGGGTGTGGTGTCGGTATTGGGGGTACGCCAACAAGCGTACATCCCTGTACAGGCTTGGCTGGCAACCTCCTGTTGCCAGACGCCCCCCAATACCGACACCACACCCCCACCAACCATCACCAGGTTTCAAACTGAGACACTACTCGCCCAGCAGGGCGGATGTTTGCACGGGCGATAGGAGGTGGCCCATCGCCCATGATCACCCAGCGGGCCTGTACACCCCGATATTGGTATGCCCTTTCTCGTAGAGCAGCTCCCCGTGCAGGCGGCTCATCACGCCCCGGTCGCAGTACAACAGGTATTGCTGGCCGGGGTCCAGGTCGGCGATCGACCTGTCGAGGCTGTAAAAGGGAATGGCCACCACCCTGGCGCTGCCCGCCCGCAGGGGTTGACGGGCGATCTCGTCCGGGTGGCGGATATCAATGATCACCGCCCCTGGCTGCGGCGTGGCGTGAATGGGTACGCCTGCTTCCTCCTGTGGGGGCTCGTTGCACAATAACTCGTCGATATTTTCCACCCCGCGGGCTGCCAGGGCGCGCTCCAGCACCGCCATATCGAAGGATGCCTCCTCGGCGATCACCCGCTCCCGCCTGGCGCGAGTCTTGGGTTTGACGGAGATGACACCGCAGTACTCCGGCATGTTGGCGGCAAAGACCTCGGTACCGATGGCGCGGGCGATGTCGATGATATCCCCCTTGTCCATCACCGCCAGCGGCCTCAGGGTGAGCATGTCCGACACCTCGTCGATCACCCCCAGATTGGCCAGGGTCTGGCTCGACACCTGGGCGACGGACTCGCCAGTAACGATGGCGCCCGCCTCCAGCGGGGCGGCCACCCGGTTGGCGGCGCGGATCATCATGCGTTTTAGCACCACCCCCATGTGGCTGCTGTCCACCTTGTTGAGAATTTCGCTCACCACTTCCTCGAAGGGCACGGTAATGAACAGCACCCTGTGGCTGGCGCCGAACCGCTGCCACAGGTAGCGGGCCACCTCCTTGACCCCCAGCTCGTGGGCCCGCCCCCCCAGATTGAAAAACAGGAAATGGGTCAGCAGTCCGCGCTTGATGGTCAGGTAACTGGCCACCGTGGAATCGAAGCCGCCGGAAATCAACGACACCACGCTGTCCTGGGTACCCAGGGGAAAGCCCCCCAGTCCGGCATGGGTATCCTGCAACACGAATACCTGGTCCTGACGGATTTCGATGGGCACCAGCACCTGGGGGTCCTTCAGCCGCACACCGGCACTGGTGCCCGCC
>JBJHDJ010000356.1:0-3338 GCA_050486485.1 Porticoccaceae bacterium | reverse complement strand
CGCCGAGGCCTCGATGGTCAGCAGTTCGCCGCCCACCGAGGTCCAGGCCAGGCCAGTGACCTGCCCCACCTGATTGTCGGATTCGGCGCGACCGAAATCGAAACGGCGTACGCCAAGCAACTCCTCGAGATTGTCCGCGGTCACCTGAAAGGTGGCACGGGTGCCCTCCCTGACATGGTGGGTGACCACCTTGCGACAGATCTTGGCGATCTGGCGCTCGAGACCCCGCACCCCCGCTTCACGGGTGTAGTAGCGGATGGTATCCCTCACCACCGCCTCGTCGATGGCCAACTCCTCGGCCTTGAGGCCGTTGGCCTTGAGCTGCTTGGGCAGCAGGTACTTGAGGGCGATATTGGCCTTCTCCTCCTCGGTGTAGCCGGGGATGCGGATAACCTCCATGCGGTCCAGAAGCGGGCCAGGAATATTCATGGAGTTGGCGGTGCAGATGAACAACACCTCGGACAGGTCGTAGTCCACCTCCAGATAGTGGTCGTTGAAGGTGTTGTTCTGCTCGGGATCGAGCACCTCCAACAGGGCCGACGCCGGATCGCCGCGGTGGTCCATGCCCATCTTGTCGATTTCATCCAGCAGGAAGAGCGGGTTCTTGACACCCACCTTGGCCATTTTCTGCACCAGCTTGCCCGGCAGGGAGCCGATATAGGTGCGGCGGTGGCCGCGGATTTCAGCCTCGTCCCGCACGCCGCCCAGGGACATGCGGATGAACTTGCGACCGGTCGCCTTGGCGACGGATTCACCCAGGGAAGTCTTGCCCACGCCGGGCGGCCCCACCAGGCACAGTACCGGACCCTTGAGCTTCTTGACCCGCTGCTGCACGGCGAGGAACTCGAGGATCCTCTCCTTGACCTCCTCCAGGCCGTAGTGATCCTCGTTGAGAATCTTTTCCGCGCGGGCGATATCGTGGCGCACCTTGGAGCGTTGTTTCCAGGGCACATTGAGCATCCAGTCGATATAGCTGCGCAGCACGGAAGCCTCGGCCGACATGGGCGACATCATTTTCAACTTGTTGAGCTCGTTGCGGGTCTTGTCGAGGGCGGCCTTGGGCATGCCCGCCTCCTTGAGGCGGGATTCCAACTGGTCGATCTCGCTCTGGCCATCCTCCATGTCACCCAGTTCCTTCTGGATGGCCTTCATCTGTTCGTTGAGGTAGTACTCCCGCTGGCTTTTCTCCATCTGTTTCTTGACGCGGCCGCGGATGCGCTGCTCGATCTGGAACAGATCGATTTCCCCCTCGATGAAACCCAGCAGGGTTTCCACCCGGCCCTTGACACTGGGCTCATCCAGAATCTGCTGCTTCTGCTCCAGGGAGATGTTCATGTGGGTCGCCACGGTGTCCGCCAGGCGATCTATTTCGTCGATGCCCCCGAGGGTGGTAATCACCTCCGAGGGGATCTTCTTGCTCAGGTTCACATACTGTTCGAACTGGGACACCAGGGTGCGCATCAGCACATCGGCCTCGCGCTGACCAAGATTGACCTCTTCCAGGGGCGAATAGCTCGCCACGAAGAAGCCAGCGTTCTCGCGGATATCCCCGAGACGCACGCGCCGGGAACCCTCCACCAGCACCTTGACGGTGCCGTCGGGCAGCTTGAGCATTTGCAGGATGTTGGCGAGGGTGCCCACCCCATGGAGGGCGTCGGGCCCGGGGTTGTCGTCGGCGGCATCCTTCTGGGCCACCAGCAGGATCTGCTTGTGCTCGCCCATGGATTCCTCCAGGGCGAGGATGGATTTCTCCCGTCCCACGAACAGCGGCACCACCATTTGGGGGTAGACCACCACATCGCGCAAGGGCAGCAGGGGGAGGACCTGGGGGAGATTATCCCGGAAACTTTCTTGACCCATATCAACCTCGAGTGTCAGGGGGGCCCATGGGGGCCACAGGTTGGATATGAGGTCAGACTAGCAGAAAACAAGGTGATGGGGGCCACAAAAAGCGATGCCGGCCCCCCATTTCCCCAACGGGCAAAGGGAGGCGCGGCCTGGGACAATCACTCGTCGCTGGCGGCGGCCTTGGGCTGTTCGCTGCGCTCGTAGACCACCAGGGGTTCGGACTCGCCGCGGATCACCGCGCTGTCGATGACCACCTTGGCGACATTGCTACGCGACGGAATATCGAACATGATATCCAGCAGCACGCTCTCGAGAATGGAGCGCAGGCCGCGGGCGCCGGTCTTGCGGGCAAGGGCCTTCTCGGCGATGGCCTCGAGGGCGTCGAGACGCACATCCAGTTCGACGCCTTCCATCTCGAACAGCGCCTGGTACTGCTTGATCAGGGAGTTTTTCGGCTCCACCAGGATGTTCACCAGCGCGTCCCTGTCCAACTCCTCGAGGGTCGCCACCACCGGCAGGCGTCCCACGAACTCGGGGATCAGACCGTAGCGCACCAGATCCTCGGGCTCGATGCCGGTCAGCAGCTCGCCGATATTGGGTTTGTCGGTCTTGCTCTTGACCACGGCCCCGAAGCCGATACCACCCTTGTCCGAGCGATCCTGAATCACCTTCTCCAGGCCGGCGAAGGCGCCGCCGCAGATGAACAGGATATTGCGGGTATCCACCTGCAGAAACTCCTGCTGGGGATGCTTGCGTCCTCCCTGGGGGGGCACAGAGGCAATGGTGCCCTCGATCAACTTGAGCAGCGCCTGTTGCACCCCTTCCCCGGAGACATCGCGGGTGATGGAGGGATTGTCGGACTTGCGGGAAATCTTGTCGATCTCGTCGATGTAGACGATACCCCGCTGGGCCTTCTCCACATCGTAGTCGCACTTCTGTAACAACTTCTGGATAATGTTTTCGACATCCTCGCCGACATAACCCGCCTCGGTGAGGGTGGTGGCGTCGGCGATGGTGAAGGGTACGTCGAGCAGTCGCGCCAAGGTCTCCGCCAGCAGGGTCTTGCCACTGCCAGTGGGCCCGATCAGCAGGATATTGCTCTTGCCCAGCTCCACTTCTGAGCGGCCAGGAGAGCCCTGGAGGCGCTTGTAATGGTTGTAGACCGCCACCGCCAGCACCCGCTTGGCACGGCGCTGACCGATGACATACTGGTCGAGGATATTGTTGATTTCCTCGGGCGTGGGCAGCTTGCCACTGCTGCTGGCGGCGGCATTCTCCTGAATTTCCTCGGAAATGATATCGTTGCAGAGGTCGACGCATTCGTCGCAGATGAATACGGACGGACCGGCAATGAGTTTGCGAACCTCGTGCTGGCTCTTGCCGCAGAAGGAACAGTAAAGCAATTTGCCGCTGTCGGCTGACTTGCCTTGGTCGCCCATGGCTACCCCTTAAAATCTCTTCGTCAAAACAACGGGTTGGCGATTGAATAT
>JBJHDJ010000355.1:0-3364 GCA_050486485.1 Porticoccaceae bacterium | reverse complement strand
TCCCCCTCTCCGGGCGCAACTATACCATAGGCCCAGGAACGGACAGCACCGCCACCTCCCTCAACAGCGCCGTGGCGTAACAACCTGGGGGCAGACTGAAGTCGAGCAGCACATCGTCTCCCTCGCGACGCCAGCACAGGTCCCCGGGCAGCAATCTCAGTGGCCTGCGCTCCTGGCGCAGGCCACTGTGCTCGAGGGCGTGGCACCAGGCCTGCCAGGGCGCCAGCAGACTGGCCTCTCGCTTGGCGTCGGACTCAACGGCGGGGTTGCGACCCCGCCCCCACAAGGGGCCATCGGCGCCATCCTCCAGCCAGGTGCCATCCAGCACCCGGGCGGCCAGCACCTGGTTGAACAGCCAGGAGCGCGCCGCTGACAAATAGAGCCCTCCACGGCTGCCCTTGAAGCGCGGCGAACCGGTGGCGATCATGCGCTCCACTTCCCGCAGGTTGCCGGCGTCGATACCAAAGCGCTGCTCGCCGAAATAATTTGGCACCCCGAGCGACTGCACGGCCCGCAATCGCTGTTCAAGGGTGGCGTCATCGCCGCGAAACTCCCGCAAACGGATCGCGAAACGGTTGCCGCGATGACTGCCCTGCCGCAACTTGCGGGGGTGGCGCCCGGCGGCGAGGATTTCGCAGCCTTCCAGGGTGGGCAGCGGGGGCATGCCGCTGCCCATGGGCACGGGTACGCTGAACCACTGGGTGGTGACGGCGCGGCGGTCCTTGAGTCCGCTGTAGCCCACCTGAAGCGGATCGACGGCAAAGGCCGTGGCGAGCAGACCCGCCACCCAGCGGGTATTCTGGTTGGTCTTGCGCACCAACAGGTAGAGGTGCTCCCCCTGGCCTTCGGGGTGATGGCCAAGATCCTCGTCCACCTGAAAGTCTGCGCATTCGCGACGCATCACGGCTTCCCCGGGAGGGGAGCCATGGGCCCTGGGAAAATCCACACTGAATGAGCCTGTCTCCGAGGGTGGGGCAAAATCCTTGTCGTTCATGGACAACACCTGTACGGGTCCAACCCCCTGCGCCAGCGCGAATACCGCCGCCGCAAGGGGCATGGACTATTTCTTTCAATGCCTTGTGCAAAGCATTATGATTGAGCGCCGACACCTACCGGGATTTTGCCCTGGCATTCCAGCGGAAGACTTTTGCATATGATAAATGGGGTTGTAACCAGGTCGCTGGGTTTTGGCGGTCTTTTTTTTCTGATCAGTTTGCTGGCGGGATGTGAAACCACCCCCAAACGCCCCGCTGAAGTGTCCGAGCACAAGCAGGAAGCGGAAGCCCCCGGTTATGACATTTTTCCCGCCGACGCCGTGCTGGTGTGCCCGGAACCCGAGCCCATCCCCGAGTGCCCACCCCCCAAGCCGGTGCAGTGCCCGGCCTGCCCGCCGCCCGCCGCTCCAGGGGAAATCGATGGCAAGATGGTCATAGGCGAACTGGAAATGGTCACCATCTCGCCACCGGGACACACCTACCGGGCGCGCATCGATACCGGCGCCACCGGCTCCTCCATCCATGCCAGCAACATCATACAGTTCGAGAGGGACGGTGATCGCTGGGTGCGCTTTGATCTCGCCACCCCCGCCGGCGAGCCCATCACCCTGGAGCGCAAGGTGGTGCGCCGGGTGCGGGTGCGCCAGGCGGAGCTGGAGGACTTCGAGCGCCGCGTGGTGGTATTGATGACCGTTACCCTGGGATCCATCACCCAGCAGCTGGAAATGTCCCTCACCGATCGCTCGGCGATGGAGTTCTCCGTGCTGATAGGCCGCAACTTCCTACGCAATACGGCCATCGTGGATGTGAGCCGGCAGATGATCGCCAACTAGCGGACTCCCTATGTCACCCAAAGGCCAGGTTTACCTTTTCGCCGCGCTGTTCATTGTGCTGGGCCTTGGCCTCACCCTGTACAAGTCGATGGTGCTGCATTTCCCGCTGCTGCCCGACACGGAGCTGAGGGTCTGGGATATCGAGGCCAAGATCACCTTCGAGGCCACCGGTGACCCACTCACCCTCAGTCTCGCCCTGCCGGAACAGCAGGCGCAGTTCTCCGTGCTGGATGAAATCTTCGCTTCCGCCGGCTATGGTTTCGTCATCGAGGATGGACGCCAGCGACGCGCCATCTGGACTCGCCGGGAAGCCAGCGGCCCCCAGACCCTCTATTATCGACTGACCATCACCGACCGCTCCGAGGGCCAGCACATGGCGCCCTCCACGGACTTGCCGGAAACCGTCATTCCCCCCATCTGGAGCGCCGCCGAGGAGACCGCCGCCAACGGCCTGATCCGCACCGCCCACGAATTGTCCGCGGATGCCGCCAGTTTCACCCAGCAATTACTCGGCATGCTGACTGGTCCGCGCCTCTCCCAGGATGCCCAGCTGTTGATCGACTCCAGTGGCGGCGACACCATCGCCCAACTGGCCATCAAGCTGCTCAATGCCGCCGATGTGCCCGCTCGCATGGTGCGTGGCATCTATCTGTGGGATCGCAACTACAACCAGCGCGCCGAGGAGATCATCGAGATCCATGATGGCAGACAGTGGGTTTTCTTCGACCCGCGCACCGCCACCCGCGGCATGCCCGCCGACTTCTTCATGTGGCAGCGCGGCGGTCAATCCCTGCTGGACATCATCGGCGGCTACAATTCCCGGGTGCGCTTCTCGGTACTGGGCAACGACATTTCCGCCAAGGCGGTGGCCCTGCAGGAAGCCCGCACGGAAACCACCGCCCTGGTGGACTTCAATATCTACAGCCTTCCCCTCGACAAGCAGCACGTCTTCAAGCTGCTGCTTCTGGTGCCCATCGGCGCCCTGGTGGTGGTGATCTTCCGGGTGCTGGTGGGCATCAAGACCTCCGGTACCTTCATGCCGGTGTTGATCGCCCTGGCCTTCATCCAGACGACCCTGGTGGCCGGGGTAATCATCCTCGTCACCCTGGTTGCCGCCGGCCTGTGGATCCGCTCCTACCTGAGCCGACTCGACCTGCTGATGGTGGCGCGACTGGCCGCGGTGCTCATCACGGTGGTGATCTTGATGGCGGGGTTCAGCATCCTCAGCTACAAGATGGGTCTCGACCAGGTGCTCACCATCACCTTCTTCCCGATGATCATCATCGCCTGGACCATCGAGCGAATGTCCATCGTATGGGAGGAAGACGGCCCTCGGGAAGTGCTCGCCCAGGGCGGTGGCAGCCTGCTGGTGGCCATCATCGCCTACCTGCTGATGACCAACAGATACATCGAACACCTCACCTACAATTTTCCGGAAATCCTGCTCATCGAGTTGGGCATCATCATGATCCTCGGCCAATACACCGGCTACCGTCTCAGCGAACTGAAGCGCTTCCGCTTCCTGCTCGATAAATG
>JBJHDJ010000354.1:0-3366 GCA_050486485.1 Porticoccaceae bacterium | reverse complement strand
GGCGTGCCCGTCACCGAGCGCCACGGCTCGTCCACATACACCAGACAGGTGCCACAGGCCATCTGCCCGCCGCATTCGCCAATGATGCCGCGAATGCCGTTGGACACGGCGGCCTGCATCAGGGAGGTGCCCTCCGCGACGGCCACGGTGTGCTGTTCGCCCGTCAGTTCCACATAGGTAATCTTGATCATGAATGATGCCTGTTATTCTCTCCCGCACCCCTGGCTATCGGCAGAGGGCGCAAGTTGTCAGTGTGTCTCCGATTGCCGGGGGATGGCTGGCGTCGCCTTGTCGGCGTTCTTGTTAGCGGTGAGCCGCGACCGGTAATCTAGGGTATATTGGCCACCGCACAGTTTCAATCACAATCAGACCGGGACGCCCATTGGAGATGCCCGGGATGCCATGCAAACCACTGGAGGATAATGACAATCATGACCGGAACCAACAGAGTAGCGATCGTAACCGGCGGTGGCGCCGGCATGGGCGAGGCCACCTGCCTGCGACTGGCCCGTGCCGGCATGTCGGTGGCGGTATTCGAGATCAACGGCGAGGCCGCCGAGGGGGTGGCCCAGGCCATCAACGCCAACGGCGGGCGCGCCTTGCCGGTGGTGGTGGATGTCTCCGACCGCGACCAGGTGGAGGCGGCGGTGGAGAAAGTCAGGGTGGAACTCGGCCCCATCGGCGTGCTGGTCAACAACGCCGGCATCGAGAGCTTTTCTCCCTTCGAGGATGTGGACGACCAGCAGTGGGACCGCATCATGGCGGTGAACCTCAAGGGGGCCTACATCATGGTCCAGGCGGTGCTTCAGGACATGCTCGACCAGGGCTGGGGGCGCATCATCAATATCGCCTCCATCGGCGCCCAGATCGGCGCCGCCTACATGGTTCCCTACGCCTCCTCCAAGGGCGGCATCATTGCCATGACACGCTCCCTGGCGGTTGAGCTGGGATCCAGGGGGATCACCGTCAACGCTGTCGCCCCGGGATTCATCGACACCCCCATGGCGCGCCGCGCCATCGCCGGCGGCAACCTTTCCGCCGAGCAACTGACGGCGGCCTATCCCATTCCCCGCCTGGGCAGGTCGGAGGAGGTGGCGGCGGCCACCGCCTTCTTCGCCTCGGAGGAGGCGAGCTATATCACCGCCCAGTTGCTGGGGGTGAATGGCGGGTCCGCCACCTAGCCGCGCCGGGCGCCCCGGGGTCGCCTTACAACCTGATCGCCGCCACCCCCGCCACGGAGGGTGGCGCGCGGTTTGAGCGACGCCGGATTCGGCAGTCCGGCTTTACATCTTGGTGATATGGCTGAAATCCGCCGGCGGACTGTCGGGCTCGCGACCGAAGAACCTGTCCAGTTGCTCCTGGGTGGCGTTGCGGCGGCTTTCCGTGCTCGGGGCGTTGAAGGCCTCGGCGAACCGCGCCGTGGAGCGCGACAGCGCCGGGCGCTCGCCGATCCGCGTGCGCCACTCGCACAGGGCCGGGTGGTCGGCAGGCTCGAAGCCATGCTGTTCCAGGTACAGGGACCAGGGATAGGTGGCGATATCGGCAATGCTGTAGTCGTCCCCGGCGAGCCACCGCCGCTCCGCCAACCGCCCGTCGAGCACGCTGTACAGCCGCCGGCACTGGTTGCGGTAGCGGGCGGCGGCATAGGGCTCCGCCTGGCGGTTGAGAAGCTGAAAGTGATTGTGCTGGCCAAACATGGGGCCAACATTGGCCATCTGCGCCATCAGCCAGGACAGCACCTGGTGGCGCGCCATGCCCGCCCGCGGCAGGAAACCCCCGTAGGTCTCCGCCAGGTAGACGAGGATGGCCCCTGACTCAAACAGGGGCACGCCCTCGCCACGCTGGTGGTCCACCAGCACGGGCACCTTGCCCAGTGGGTTCATGGCGAGAAAATCCGGCTGGAACTGATCGCCGCTGAACACGGCAACATGATGCAGCCGGTAGTCGAGCCCCAGTTCCTCCAGCAGGATACCCACCTTGCGCACATTGGGGCTCTGCATGCCATACAGTTCTATCATCGTCAGCCTCGTTGTCGTCACGGTTTATCCATGCCCGCCGGCAACCGGCGGGTCATCCTGAGGGGCGAACATAGCACGCCCGGGCTTGTGGGTCAGGCCGCTCGTGAGTCAGGCAGCCCGCGGGCCCTGGCCAAACCCCGTCAGACATGTCCCCCCGCCACCTGCAACCTTTACATGAATTTACCGGCTCCGCGAATCACCTCTCGTATACTTCCGCTTTACCCATGAGAGCGGACAACCATGACCATCTGGAAATACAAAAAAACCGGCATTCTGCTGATCGTGCTGCTGTTCGCCATTGCCTGGAGCTACAGTTGGACCTTCACCCCCCACGGCCGCCTGGACTACCGGGCCGCCCTGTCCCTCAAGCTGCTCACCTTCACCACCACCGTCGCCCCCCACGAGGGCGTGGACTTCGAGCTGACCATCCCCGTGAACCTGATCTACGGCCTCAGCGCGCTACTGCCGGCGGACAAGGTCAGCCGCACCGAGGATGTGCTGATTCCCTCCCCCGACGGCGACATTCCCGCCAGGGTCTATTGGCCCCGGGGCTTCGATGACATGGCGGCGCCTCCGCCCATCGTGGTCTACTACCACGGCGGCGGCTTCGTGGTGGGCAGCGTGGATATCTTCGACCCCCTGGCGCGGCAGATCGCCAATGTCGCCGAGGCCATCGTCGTCTCCGTGGACTACCGGCTGGCCCCCATGCACCCCTACCCGGCGGCGGTGCGCGACTGCTACGAGGCCCTGCTGTGGGCCGCCGCCCACGGCGCTTCCCTGGGTGGCGACAGCACACGGCTGATCGTGTCCGGGGACAGCGCCGGCGGCCACCTGGCCACGGTGACCGCGCTGCGCGCCCGGGACGAGGGTGGTCCCGCCATCACCGCCCAGATTCTCTACTACCCCGGCAGCGATCTCACCGACACCCACTACGACAGCATGGTGACATTCAGCGACGGTTACGGCATGTCCTCGGAATCCATGGCGGTGTTTCGCAGCTCCTATGTGGGTCATCTGTCCATGGCGGAACGCCGCCACCCCCATGTGTCCCCCATGTACGCGGAGAGCCACGCGGGGCTGCCCCCGGCGCTGATCGTCACCGCCGGATTCGACCCCCTCACCGACAGCGCCCATGTCTACGGTCGCAAACTGGAGGAGAGCGGCGTGCCGGTCACCCTCAGGCACTACCCGGGAATGGTTCACGGTTTCATGAGCATCCAGCTGTTCTCCCAGCAGCGCGAGGCCCTGGAGGAAACGGGGCGGTTTCTGCGGCATGTGCTTTGACGCGACAGGGGTATTTCAACCCGCCTGCCCGGTGACCGAAACTGTCGGGGACGGGCCCCAATGG
>JBJHDJ010000353.1:0-3373 GCA_050486485.1 Porticoccaceae bacterium | reverse complement strand
CCAGCCACTGATCCCGATCCATCCCCAGGGGAGAGGTTTTCACCACAAAGCCACCCTTGGCGCCGGTGGGCACGATCACCGCGTTCTTCACCTGCTGGGCCTTCACCAGGCCGAGCACTTCGGTGCGGTAGTCCTCCAACCGCTCCGACCAGCGGATGCCGCCACGGGCCACCTTGCCGGCCCGCAGATGAACACCCTCCATGCGCGGGGAATAGACGAATACCTCGTACTCCGGCCGCGGCTCGGGCACCAGCGGCAGCGCGCGGGGCATCAGCTTGAGGGTGATATAGGGCTTGGGATTGCCGTCGCCGTCGCGCTGGAAAAAACTGGTGCGCACCGTGGCGCGGATCAGTTGCAGGTAGGCGCGCAGCACCTGGTCTTCGTTGAGGTTGGCCACCTTGTCGAGGGACTCGAGGATCTTGCCCTCCAGGCGCCGCGAGCGTTCCGACAGGGTGCCCTCCTGGGGCGCCAGCTTGGGATCAAAACGGGTGCGGAACAGGGCCACCAGATTGCGGGTGATTTCAAGATTGTTGGCCAGGGTGGTGGCGATGAACTCCTGGCTGATGGCCAGGCCCAACTGTTTCATGTAACGGGCGTAAACCCGCAGCACCGCCACCGCGCGCCAGTCGAGCCGCGCCCCCACCACCAGGCGGTTGAAGGAGTCATCGTCCACCCGCCGCCGCCACACCGCGGCGAAGGCCTCCTGAAAATTCTCCCGCACCCCTGGCACATCGATGGCGACACTCTGGGTGAATTGCAGGGTGAACTCGTGGAGCAGCACCATCTGCCCACTTCTGGGCTGGATGCGATAGGGGTGCTCGCCAATCACCACGAAACCCAGGTTTTCCAGCATGGGCACCACATTGGACAGCAGCAGTTCGGTGGCGGGATGGAAAATTTTGAAGCGCATCACATCGGGGCTGCTGCCCGGTGGCTGGTAGAAGCTCATGGCGATGGGGTTGTCCGCGCCGAGTCCGAGGATCAGCTCGAGATCGTGAACCGCCACCCGCGGGGTAAAGTGATCCCGGTAACTCACGGGGAAGGCGTCCCGGTACTGGTTCCACAGGGGCAGTCCCTGCTCCTCGCCCCAGTGATCGGCAATGGCGGCTCTCAGGTCGTCGCGCCAGTCATGGGTCAGCGCGGCGATGTCCCCTTCCAGTTTCGCCACATCAACCTGGCGGTAGCGGTCGGACTGAACCCGCAGCACGAAGTAGGTACGCACCAGCAGGGATTCGGTGAAATAGGTGGTGAACTGGCTCTCCACCCCATCGAGGCGCTCCTTGAGCAGGGCTTCCGCCTGCTCGCGAATCTCCGTGCGGTAGGCGTCCCGCGGCAGGTACAGCAGGCAACTGACAAATTTTTCGTAGGGGTCCGGCCGAAGGAACAGCCGCACCCGGCGGCGCTCCTGAATCTGCCAGATGCCGATGAGAATATCGAACAGTTGCTGCTCGGAGGCATGAAACAGTTCCTCCCGGGGGTGGCTCTCCATGATCTTGCGCAGCGCCTTGCCATCGTGGGTAAGTGGCGACAGTCCGGAGCGCTCCAGCACCCGTTGCAGCTTGTCGCTGACCAGGGGAATGGTGAACGGGCTCTGGGAATGCACCAGGGAGGTGTACAACCCCAGAAAGCGGTGCTCCCCCACCACCCGGCCCTGGGTGTCCACATCCTTGATCACCACATACTCGCAGTAGGCATCGCGGTGAATGGTGGAGCGCAGGGAGGATCGCGCCAGGGTCAGCAGGAGTCCGCCGCCATGGAATTGGGCGAAGCCCGGCGCCAACTGGGAGAGCCGCGCCGGGGCGATTTCCCTGGGTTCGGCGCGGAACAGCCCCAACTGGCTTTCCGGCACATGCACCAGCTTGGGGTCCTGCTCGTCACTGACGCGATAGTAGCTGTAGGCCAGGAAGGTGAAGTGGTTGTCCCGCACCCAGTCGAGAAAGGACAGATACTCGGCGCGATGGCCGTTGGCCTCCGGGTCCTCCCCCTGGCGAACGCTGTCCATGATGTCCCCGAGCCGCTCCAGCATGGGCTGGTAATCCCCGGTGACCGCTTCGATCCTGGCCAGCAGGGTGGCCAGCTCGGAGACGATGGCCTCCAGTTGCTCGGGGTGGGAAGTGCGGTCGACCCGCAAAAAAATCAGCGCCTCGACTCGCCCTTCCTCGGCGTGACGATCCAGCAGCTCCAGCAGCTTGCCGGTGTCGTCCCGCCGAACGCGCATCACCGTGCTGTTGATCACCTGGATGCCGATGCCCATGCGGTTGAAGGCCATGCGCACCGAGTCCACCAGGAACGCCATGTCCCGCTGCAACAGAAACACCTGGGTGTGGCGCTGCTCCCAACCATCCTCCTCCTGACGGGGGTTGAAACAGCGCAGGCGCGGCGACTCGCCGCTGAAGCGATACAGGTGACCCCACAGGGAGCGGACAAACCCGGCGGTATCCGCCAGGGAGTCGACGCAGAGTTCATCCAGGGGACTCAAATCGAAGACGCGGCGGGCGAAGTCCTGCATGGGAGGGGCATCATCCCCCGCCAGGGAGTCCAGGGCCTGGTCGAGGCCGGCAAAGAATTCCGCTTTGTCACCGTACGCCACATTACCTCCTGATGGGCCGTTCAACTCGTTGTCGTCCATGAAAGATAACCACGGGGGTACGGCATGGCAAATCGGCTGCCCCACGGCGAGGGTTATCCCATGGGGAAATGACAGGGGCGCGACAGGCGATCATTGCGGCAGGGGGATGAACTCATCCTCGTCACCCGGCACCGAGGGGAAACGCCGCGCCCGCCAATCCGCCTTGGCCTGTTCGATGCGCTCCCGACGGCTGGAGACAAAGTTCCAGTCTATATACCGTTGCGACATCTTCTCGCCGCCGATCAAGGCGATCCGCGAGTCGCCGAGCGCCGTTATCGAGACACCGGGCGCGCTGGACAATACGGCCATGGAGTGGACGGGAATCTCCGTATCCATGGCCTTCAGGGCGCCGCTGGCCACATAGACGGCGCGCTCCTCGGCGTCCGGCAGGCGCAGGGTTTGACCGGCCCGCAGATGGGCCTCCAGATAGAGGGTTTGCGCGAAGGTGGCCACCGGCGAGGTTGCACCGTAGGCACTGCCGATCATGACCCGCAGTTTCACGTTATCCACCTCGAGGGCGGGGATGTCGGCCGAGGGATAGTGATGAAAGGCCGGTTCAACTTCCTCGTGGGATTCCGGCAGGGCCAGCCACAGTTGCAGGCCGTGCAAACGACGGACGGTGGCTTTGCATTCCGGCCGCTCCCGCTCCGAGTGGACGATACCCCGCCCCGCCACCATCAGGTTGATATCCCCGGGACGGATGGCCTGCAGGCTGCCAAGGGAGTCCCGGTGGAGGATCTCGCC
>JBJHDJ010000352.1:0-3380 GCA_050486485.1 Porticoccaceae bacterium | reverse complement strand
CTCCTCGAGGGTCTCGGACTTGACCCCCAGCAGGCGCTCCTTGGCGATATTGGCGTAGGTGACGAAACCGGTCTCGAACCAACGGGAACTGCCCGCAACCTCGGTGATGGCCGCCGCCACGCCGCCGCCGGTGCAGGATTCCGCGCAGGTGACCCGCCAGCGCCGGGCCGCCAGCTGGTGACCCAGCTGGGTGGCCAGGGGCAGGATGGGGGTATCGGCGCTGATATCCAGGGTATCGGGCATGGCGCCTAACTTAAGCCAGCGGCGAAGCCGCCGCAACCGCTTTCAGGGAAACCAGTCGGCGATTTCCCCATGGCTCAACCGCCCCTTGGCGGCGCTGTCCAGATCCCGCGCCAGCCTGCCGCGCTCTAACTGAATCAGCCGGTCCCCCAGCGCCAGAGCCTCCCCCAGATTGTGGGTCACCATCACCGCGGTCAGCCCCTGCTCGCGGATTACCCGCGCCGCGGTATCCAGCACCACCCGAGCGGAACCGGGATCCAGGGCGGCGGTGGGCTCGTCCAGCAGCAACACATCGGTGCGGTCCATGGTGCTCATCAGCAGAGTCAGGGCCTGGCGCTGACCGCCAGACAGGGTGCCCATGGGCTGCTCCAGCTTGTCCTCCAGCCCCATGCCCAGCCCGGTGATGCGCTCCCGCACCTGTGCCCGGAAGGCCTCGTTGACGCCAATCACCAGGGTCTTGCGGCGGGTGCGCAGCGCCGCCAGTCGGAAGTTCTCCAGGATGCTCAGCTCACCGGCGGTGCCCGCCAGGGGGTTCTGGAACACCCTGGCGATCCAGGTGCTGCGGCGGTGCTCCGCCAGACGGGTGACATCGCGCCCACCCAAAAGAACGCGGCCACTGGTGGGCGGCTGAGCGCCGGCGATCAGGTCCAGCAGGGTGGACTTGCCGGAGCCGTTGGCCCCCACCAGCACCGTGAAGGTACCCTGGGGGAATTCCAGACTCAGGGGATGCAGGGCGGGCACCAGCGTCACCCCGTCGCGGCTGAACACCTTGGATACCCCCTCCAGGGAGATCACGCCAGCCCCCCCTCGCGGCCCAGCAGCCGGGGCAGGCCGACGATCAGCAGCACGAACACCGCCGTCACCATCTTCAGGTACACCGGGTTGACCCCCAGGCTCAGGGCCAGGGCCAGCACCAGTTGGAACAGGATGGCGCCGGCGAACACGCACAGCAGCTGGAACCACACCCGGCGGATGCGCAGCCAGCCGATCAGGGCATCGCCGATCAGCACCGAGCCGAGGCCCACCAGCACGATGCCGATGCCCATGTTGATATCGGCGAAGTTCTGGTACTGGGCCACCAGGAAACCGCTGATGGCGGTGAGAGCGTTGGCGATGGCCAGGCCGATGATCTTCATGTGGTCGTTGTTGATGCCCATGGCCCGCGCCATGGACTCACTGTTGCCGGTGGCGCGCATGGCGAGACCGAAATCCGTGCGCAGGAAATAGGTCATCAGACCACTGAGGATCAACAGGAAGGCCGCCCCCACCCACAACTCGTTGTAGAGGGGGGTGGCGAATACCCCCAACACCCGGAACAGGCTGTCCACCTGTACCAGGGGGATATTGGAGCGCCCCAGAATGGCCAGGTTGACGGAGTACAGGGCGGTCATCACCAGAATGCCCGCCAGCAACGCCTGGATGCGCAGACGGGTGTGCACCAAACCCGTGACGGTGCCCGCCAGGGCCCCGCACGCCACGCTCAGCACCAGGGCCACCGGCAGGGACCAGCCCTGCACCAGGGCCACGGCGGTCACCGCCGCCCCCAGGGTATAGCTGCCGTCGGTGGTGATGTCGGGAATGCGGAAAATCCGCATGGTGATGAAAATGCCCAGCCCCATGGCCGACAGGCACAGGCCGAGCACCAGGGCGGAAAGGTAGAACACCGTCAGCGAACCGCGGTGAAGTCGTCGGGAAAACTCAGGCCAAAACGCGCCGCGGCGTCCGGGTTATAGATGCGGCCGCGCTCGCGCACCATTTCCCAGCCGAGTCCCTCCGGGCCACTGTCCAGGAAGCGCGCCGCCTGCTGGCCCGCCTGGTAGCCCCACTGGTAGATATCGGCGCCATAGGCCGCCACCGCGCCCCGCGCCACCAGGCCAGCCTCGCTGGTGAAAATGGGCACCCCCGCCTCGTCGCACGCCTTGAGGATGGTCTCGAAGGCGCCGAATACCGTGTTGTCCGGATTGGCGAAAAAGGCGTCGATGCCCTCGTTGAGCAGCGCCCGGGTCACCAGATTGACCTCGGCGGTGACATTCACCGGCCGCGCCACCAGTTGGACGCCCAGGCTGTTGGCCAGCGCCATCAGGCGGTCGTGGGCGAACACCGACTGGGGCTCGGACTGGTTGTAGAGCAGCCCCACCCGCAACACGGCACCCCTGGGTTGCAGCAATTGGGGAATGATGGTGAAGGAGGTATCGATGTAATCCAGGTCCTCCCCCACCCCGAACAGGTTGGCGGGGGAGTTGCCCTCGGCGTCGTTGACCCCCATCAGTTCCGGCGTGGGGGCCACCATCATGAACACCGGCACTTCCCGGGTATTCTGCAGGGCGGTAATAGTCGACAAGGATGGACTGGTGGCCAACAGATCCACACGGCGGGACACCATGTAGCGCACGATCTGGGTAAGGGTGGGTATATCCCCCTGGGCGTTGCGGTAGACCACCCGCAGGGTGCCCTGTTTTTCATCATAACCCCGATCCCTCAGGGCCTGAAAAAAGCCGTCCCGGGCCTGGCCGATGGTGCTGTCCTCGAAGGCGTCGACAAAGCCCACCAGGGGGGCGTCGCTCTCCTCCCGGCCACAACCGGCCAGCGCCAGTGCCGCGACGAGCGCCAGGCCAAGCCAGCGAATGCGTCTTTTCATGCCATGTCTCCCTGGTGCCCCTCGCGCAACCCGGCGAGGCTACCACGAGGTGTTTCAAAATGGGAAGAACAGTGCCACCGTCACAGGGACAGCCCCCCATCGAGGGGAATGACGGCCCCGGTGAGATAGCCATTGCAGAGCATGGCCACCACCAGGGTGGCGAGATCGTCGGGGTGGCCGATACGGCCCGCGGGGGTGTTCGCCACGATGGCCCGCAGCCGGTCCTCATCCTCCACCACCGCGGAGGTCATGTCGCTGGGGAAGAGGCCCGGAGCGATGGCATTGACGCGGATATGATCGGGTCCAAGTCTGCGGGCCATGATACGGGTGAGCTGGTGCAGGGCCGCCTTGCTGGGACCGTACACGAAGGAATCGGAAGTGGTGGCGATACCGGCGATGGAGCCGGTATTGATGATATGGGCGGGATGCCGGGGAGAGGCATTGTCCGCCAGCAATGGGTGCAGCGCCTGGGCCAGCAGAAAAGGCGCGGTGACATTCACCG
>JBJHDJ010000351.1:0-3381 GCA_050486485.1 Porticoccaceae bacterium | reverse complement strand
GGGCTTCGCCACCAACGGCGCCAGGCATTTCGTGGTGCGCCCCGATGCCATGCCCACCGGCGAGCAGGTGGCCGCCCTGGTGGTGTTGCTGTGCCTGCCGGAGACCGCCCAGGTGAGTGGTCAGGACTTCTTCATCATGGCTGACGAGGTGGGTCGTTACCCGGAGCCTGAGCTGATTTGCAGCCAGTTCCAGCCGGGTGGTTGGACGGTGGAGACATTGCGGCAGCCCGCCGTGCTACATAATCTGCTGGCGGGTATTCACAACCGCTTTGTGCGAGGCTAAGGAACCTCTGAAAAACTACTGCGCGACCCGATCCGCACCCTCGCGTGCTCACTCACCCCTCGCCTATCTATCTGATATGTCTCGGGGATTCGCTGCGCGGCTCGGGGCGCCTCGGGCCGCTCGCTACGTTTTTCAGAGGTTCCCTAACCTTCCAGTGCGCGCAGTTTCTCCAGGGTACCCTGGTCGATCATGGCGGCGCTGAAGCGCGCCGTGTAGGCGGTATTGATGGCCTCCGGCTGGAACTCCGCGGCGTTCACCAGGAATATGCAGTAACCCAGTGGCAGAAACAGGGCGTATTGCTCCAGGGCGTCCTCGAAGCGTGGACCCGCCACCCCGTGGCGCTGCAACTCGTCGATATAGTGCTGTATCAGCGATCCTTCCCAGTGCCGGCGGTCGGCGGGGTCCAGGGCGCCAGCCACATGGTAGGTCACCTCCACCATGGCGGGGGCCACCAGGCATTGCGGGTCAAAGTAACCCGGTGTGCCGTCCGGGTCCACATACAGGTTGCCCAGGTGAGTGTCTCCGTGGAGCATGCAGCGGGGCAGGGATTCACCTACCCTGGCGGCGATGTCGATGGCCTGCTTCATCCACGCCGGGTCGTGAAACTTCACCGAGGCGGCCGCGCCCCGCGGCAATCCCGCGTAGTCATTCCAGGTCTCCGGCTCCAGGTAGCGGGCCATGTACACCTGCATGGAGGCCAGGTAGTCCGGGGCCCAGGACCACCGTCCCCCGGGGGCCAGTTCCGGGCTGTTCCAACTGCGGGCGTGGAAGGCGGCCAGGGACCGCAGGCGCCGTGCCACCTCGCCGTGGGATTGGGGCTTCTGGGGGTGGCAGAACGACACGCCGCGGGCCACCAGATCCTCGATGATGACAATACCCTGGAGTCGCTCGGCGTCGAAATCCGCGAAATAGCAGGTGGGGCTGTGCAGCTTGAATTCCGGGAACAGATCCCGGTAGGCGCGCACCTCCTTTTCATGGGTGCCGAACATTTCGCGACTGTGGGGCTCGAATCCGCCTTTGAGAATGACGGTTTCGGGGATGCCCGCCTCCTGTCCCGCCCGGTTGACGGTTAACTTGAGGCGCACCTTGGTGCAGGTGCCGGAAATGATATCGACGATTTCACTGTGTTCCACCACCACGCCGGGGTAGCGGCTTGCCAGGGACTGGGTGAGCCACTGGGGGGTGATGTCCTCGATGGCGAGGGGCAAGGGAAGTGACGCGGTGGTTGGGGCTGACTGGTTCATGATGGGTTTCTGTCGGTTGCCTCAGGGGGAATGCCGCCGTTGCCAATCACCGGCCGCGACGGTGGCCATGACCGGCTGGATGATTTTTCGGGAGGCGTCGCGGGTTATGGGCTCAGAACATTGCTCGGCGGCAGTCCTCAGCGCGGCTGCCTCGGTTTGGGTGGGCGGTGATAGCTGACATCGTTCCGGTCCCGGGTGGCGGGATAGACCTCGTCCGGGCCATAGGCTGGCGGCATGAGTTTGGAGGCGGCGGAGTCGGGCACATCGTAGGTGCCCTCGACGATGGTCACCCGGTTGGCGATGCGCCATTCGCCGTTGCGTTTCTGGAAGTGGTCGATATAGCGCCCCGTGGAAAGCAGGTGGGGCGGCTCGGCGGCGACGCTGGAAAAGAAATAGTAGGTTTCGCAGTAGGCATTGTCGCCGTCCAGGTCGCAGAAATGATTCATCAGGCCGTGCAATGTGCTTTGGAAGTGGAGGGATGTGCCGTTGGCCCAGTCGATAAAGCTGTCGGGATCGCCGATGAAATGACCGTGATCCTCGGTGGCGTCATCCCAGTAGCAGGAGCGGGCCAACTCCACATCCAGGCGGTCGAGGCCGCGACCATAGCGTAGCAGCACCTGGTAGATTTCCTGGCGGTCGATCATTTCGCGAAGTTTATTTTCGAGTTGTGGATCCATGTGGGACTCGCTTGTGGTTATGGTGAATGCCGTTGAAAGCCAACAGACTAGCGGGATGACGGTGGGATTTCCAGTGCCGGGATTGCGCCAGGGGATTGCCAGTGCTTGTCCGTCACTCCCGCGCTATGGCAACCTTGTGGCCGACCGATTCCAATAACCTTCACGCAAAAGGGCACCATGACGACTTCCACCCCCACCCACCTGCGAACCCGCCTTTCCTTCGAACACCTGTTCACCCTCGCCGAGCGGGAGACCGGCGGCTACGGCCTCGCCGACAATGGGCTGCGGGAGCGGGTCAAGGCCATGGTGGACTGGATCAACGCCCGCGGCCCCTACACCCCCGAGCAGGTGGACGGCATGCAACGGCAGTTGCAGCGCCTGCTGGTAAACCGGTTGCGGCTGTCCCAGGATCGCCAGCGCTTTGCCGGCATCGCCGAGGAACGCATCACCGCGCCCATCTTCATCATCGGCTTTCCCCGCTCCGGCACCACATTGCTGCATTCCTTGCTGGCGGAGGATCCCGACAATCTTTCCCTGCGCTCCTGGCACAGCCTGTCGCCCTCGCCACCCCCCGGCGCCGGGCCGGTGTGCGCCGGCCGTATCCGCAATGTCCAGCGACTGGTGGAGCAGTGGATGGATTTCTGCCCCGGCCAGCAGTCCATGCACCCCTATGTGGATCAGGGGGCATACCAGCCCATCGAGGACGAGGAGATGTTCACCCTCGACTTCCGCAACGCCTATCCCCTGTTGCTGTGGCGCATACCCACTTTGGATGTGATGGATATCAACCTGGGGGACGCCGCCGCCACCTTCGATTTCCACCGCCAGGTATTGCAGCACCTGCAGTGGAACACCGGCAAGCGGCACTGGGTGTGCAAGGGGCCCAGCCATCAGAACAACCTGCAGGCGCTGTTCGACACCTATCCCGATGCCCTGTGCGTGTGGACCCACAGACCCATCGAGGAGATCTACGCTTCCAATGTGGCCCTGCGGGCCGCCACTTACGACACCATCCGCGGTGCGCCCCAGGATTGGTCCAGCCAGGCCCGGGACCGGGCCCTGGCGATGAAGGCGGCGGTTGACCGCCTGATGGCCAACGAACTGATCGACGATCCCCGCATTCTTCACCTGCCGTTCCGGGAGCTTACCGCCGACCCGGTGGCGGCGGTATCGCGGA
>JBJHDJ010000350.1:0-3390 GCA_050486485.1 Porticoccaceae bacterium | reverse complement strand
GCCCGAAGGGCCGCGGCAAAGACTCGCTGCGGAGAACCGTCCACCACAATTGGCTGGATATCAGGGTAGGCCCGCCGCTGGGCATCGGCCACCTCCTCGCCGGCATGGTCCACCGGGTTGGGGGCGTCCTGTCGCAGCGGCGCGATGGCGACAAAGGCGGGGGGATTGACGGTGTCGGTGGTGATGTCGTGAATGGGGGGCAGTCCCCGGGCCTGCTGCTGCCAACTGTAGGGAATGCCGGCGGCGACGCCCCCCATCAGCACCGCCACCGCCGCCAGGGTCGCCAGTCCCCAGCGGCCGCGCCACAGGGACAGCGCGCCACTGAGCAACCCCAACAGGGCCGCAGCCAGTCCGATGAAGGCTCCCCAGCGGAGCATGGCGAAGGCGGTGCCCAGCCCCCACCAATCCCGCTGGAAACCGGGGCCGGAAACCGCCAGCACCAGCAGCGCGGCGAGGGCTACGATCAGGGCAAGCAGGGAGGCGGCGCCCTGCACGGGCCAGGACATTCCTGGGCGGGTGGCATCAGGGGACATGGCGATTTCCTCCGGTGGTTTGTTGCGAGTGTCGTGATCCTGCGGGCGACGGTTTCACCCGGCCGATCGATCCAGCGCGCCGCGACCATCCCCGGTGCCGGTGTTCGTCACCACGCAGGGCACCATGACGGTGGCGGCGCGGTCGATGAACCTGTCCTCGTCCTCCTCGAACTGCTCGCGGATACCGGGTTGCTCCATGATGCGCAGGATTTCCTGGAAGTCCGCCTCGCTGGCGGTTATCCACTCCGACATCAGGTCCCATTCCCAGTCCCGGGGGCCGAAGCCAGCGCCCTCCTCGCGGGGGTCGCCGCCGCTCCACACCTGGTCCACATAGTTGCGCCGGTATTCCACGAACAAATGACCGACATACTTTTTCGCCAACTCGGCGTGGGATTTTTCGAAATGGTCGCGGAACTGTTGGTGGCTCCACCCCTGCTTGCGCTTCATCAGCCAGACGACTTTGTACATGGAAACTCCTTGCTGTGGGTAAACAGGCCTGCCTCAACGGGTGTGGAGGGGCATGACATAGACATCCAGGTGGTGGATTTTGCCCTGGTCATCGAACTCGTAGATGGTGACGGTGTTGGCCACGCTGGTGACCCCGTTGAGGGTGTTGCGCTCCTCCAATTCGAGAATCACCAAACCCGGCACCTCGGTGATGCGCCGCAGGGTTCCCTCCCAGGAGGTGCCGGCGGCGTACTGGGTGATGTACTGCTTGTACTGCTCCCAGCCGATCACCTCGGCGCGGTCGGTGAGAAAGACCCCCATGCGCACGAAATCGTCCGTCGCCACCAGGGCTTCCAGGGGCGCCCAGTCGGCGTCGGAGAAGTCCGGGTCCCTGGCCCGCTCGACGATCCCGGCAAAGGCCTCGCTGTATTGCAGCACCTTGCGGGACAGCCCGGTGAACTCATTGGCGTCGGGCATTTCGTTGCCGCGGGAGAGATTCTTTCCGGCGGCTTCCGCCTGGGAAACCTGGACCCCCTCGGCGCCGGCCACCGCGCTGCCGGCATGAAGGCCGAATGCCGTGGCCGCCGAGACGAGGCCGATGGCGGCAAGGTTGAAGAATTTGCGCTTTTCCATGATGACTCCTTTTGTGATCGACTGGTTTTCCCTGTTCGGTCAGGGGGATGAGTTCCGTTATCTGTTCCACCAGTGGCGGGTTTCGCCGCGCGCTATCCCGCCACGGGGGTTTTGCCTGGGTGTGATGTTCAATTCCAGCCAGCGGTCACGCTTACCGGAATATTGCTCATGCGCGGAATGCCGGTCAGGGGATCGAAATCCACATCGTTGGCCACCAGCCGCCCGACATTGCTGCCCTGCTCCGGGAACCGGTGATCCTCCTCCACCAGGCCGCCGAAGGCGTGGTACATGGCCAGCACTTTCCTGCGCACCGAGGCGTCCGCCTCGACGATGCTGGGAATGCTGTCGTGGGGGGAGCGCAGCGTAACCCTGTCGCCGGATTTCAGGCCGCACTCCGCCAGGTCCTCGGGATGCATGTAGCAGGGGTTGTAGGGCTTGCCGCGGTGCAGCTTGGGCAGGCGAATGCCGGCGGAATTGACGAAGTTGTTGGATCGACGGGAGACGAGTTGAAAGGGATAGGCGGTGTTTTCGCGCTCGGCGCGAAAATCCCGGGCCGCCACCCGCGCCAGTTCCTCCATCATGTAACCGTTGCCCACATCCAGGCGGTCCTCGCAGTCCGCGTCCCTGTCCTGCACGGTTTCGCGGATGTCGAAGATCTTGCCGTGGGGGTGCCTGGCCACTTCCTCGATGGGGATGCGGGCGTGGCTGCAAATGCCCGCGTAAATCTCCTCCGTGGTGGGATGGTCGTGGCGGCCCAGGGGGATTTCCACCGGCGGCGCCTCCATGTAGTTGCCAAAGCCGTAGTACACCATCAGTGACAGGTCGAGATCGAGGCGCCTGGCCAGGCCGTGGAAGAACTGCCATTCCTCGATCAGGTCGGAACCCGCCGGCGGCGCCACCACCCGGGGGCTGTACTGGCCGTAGGGCTTGGCGAAGCCGATGCCGCAGGTGTAGTACTTGAGGGCCTCGGTGCGCTGGGTCATGCCCGGCGTCTCCAGGGTCATGCGGGTGGCCATCACATAGTGCGCCAGGCGCGAAGTGAGGGACATTTCCACATCCAGGGTGACCAGCAATTCCAGCTTCTCCATGGCCCGCTGGGTCTTGCGCTGGTCCGGCCAGGCCGCCATGGGGTTGGCGCCGATACAGATCAGCGCCCTCACCTGCCCCTCCCCCTCCAGCAGAATCTCGTCGGCGAGGGCCGCCGTGGGCATGCCGCAGGCGGCATTGGTAAGGCCGCGAACCCTCAGCTTTTCCCCGTAGCCCCACCCCGGGTAGGGCCCCATGGCCTGGGCCTTGGCGGTGTAGGCGGGCAGCATGGCGTTGGGGCGATGGACCGGATCGCCGGCGCGGGGCCAGTGGCCACGGAGGGTGACGAGGCACAGGGCCAGGTACTCGGTGAGATTGCCGTGGGTGGCGAAGTTGGGACCGGTGCCGACATTGACCATGCCGCCGCGCTTGCCCCTGGCCGCGAACAGGTGGGCGGCGTCGACCACCTGTTGCGCCGGCACTCCCGCGCGCTCGGCCACATAGTCCGGGGTGAAGGCCGCCACCTGCCTGGCCAGGCTCTCGAAGCCATCGACATGTGCGGCGATGAAGTCCCGGTCGTGGAGACCGTCGCGGATGATCACATGGATGATACCCGCCAGGATGGTGGGATCTTCCCCCGGTCGCGGCTGGAGGTGAATGGCGGCGCGCTTGGCACTTTCCGTCCGGCGCGGATCGATCACCACCAGGTTCATGCCCCGCGCCACGGCCTCCTTGAGGCGCTGTCCAGGGT
>JBJHDJ010000349.1:0-3395 GCA_050486485.1 Porticoccaceae bacterium | reverse complement strand
GAGCCGCGCTTGCCGTTGAGGGACAGGCGCGCGCCGTCATGCTCCAGCCGCGGATCGGTGAATGTCAGGCTCTCGAAGGAGAGCGCCATGCTTTCGTAGATCACCAGGGGCCGATCCGGATTGATCATCACCCCGCTGTCCGCCAGCAGCGGCACCAGCACATGGGGAAAGTTGTGGCCCGAGAACGCCACGTACTGGCGGATCAGCGCCTCGCACAATCCAGGATCCCGCTGCGCCTCGCCATCGAGACGCATTTCCAGCAAGGACTTGCCGAGGGCGTTGGATACCTGCCCGGTACCCTCGATGGCGTCGGGAAACTTCAGCGCCACCCCATCCCCCACCATGCCGGTGAAGGAAAAGGCCATGGTCCGGCGCAGCCCGTAGCGGTTCACCGCCAGGGCGAACAACAGGTCGCCGGGCACGCAGAAGCGCCGGCTGTCCTCGTCGTGGATGGGGTTGAAATCCCCCGCCAGTTGCTTGGCGAAGCGACTGCCCTGACGGGCGCTCACCGCCAGGGTGACGCCCTCGGCGCTGTCTTCCAGGACGGAGTGATAGGGTTCGAGAAACGAGGAAGCACCGTCAAAAGCCATCAGGACAGCCGGCCCTTGAAGTCGCCATAGCCGAAGCGGCGGATCACTTCCAGTTCGTCGCCGCGGGAATCCCACAGGGCGATGGCGGGCAGGGCGATACCGTTGAAGGTGCTGGTCTTGACCATGGTGTAGTGGGCCATGTCATCAAACATCAGGCGCTGGCCAACGGACAGCGGTTCATCAAAACTGTAATCGCCGATCACATCCCCGGCAAGGCAGGTCATGCCCCCCAGCCGGTAGGTGTGGGCCAGCTCCCCCGGCTGGCCGGCGCCGAAGATCTCGGCGCGGTAGGGCATCTCCAGGGTATCCGGCATGTGGCAGGTGGCGGAGGTGTCGAGGATGGCCTGGGGCATGGTGCTGAAGGGCGTATCCAGCACCTCGCACACCAGCACCCCGGTATGAATCGCCACCGCCTCCCCCGGCTCCAGGTAGACCTGCACGCCGTATTTGGCGGAAAAGCCCCTGATGGCGGCGATCAACTGATCCACCTGGTAGTCGGCGCGGGTGATATGGTGGCCGCCGCCGAAATTCACCCAGTCCATCTGGTGCAGGTAGTGGCCGAACCTCTCCTCCACCGCCCGCAGGGTGCGCTCCAGGGGCGGGAAGTCCTGCTCGCACAGGGTATGGAAATGCAGGCCGCTGATGCCCTCCAGGCTCTGCCCCTCGAACTGGGACAGGGGGATGCCGAGCCGCGAACAGGGGGCGCAGGGATCGTAGAGGGGCACGGTGCCCTCCGAATGCTCGGGATTGATGCGCAGTCCGAAGGACAGCTCGGGGCGCTTGTCCCTGGCGGCGCGGATCAGCGGCTGGAAGCGCTGCCACTGGCCGAAGGAGTTGAACACCACATGGTGAGCGAACGACAGGATCTCCGCCAGATCCGGCTCGCTGAAGGCGGCGGAGAACACATGCACCTCGCCACCGTATTCATCGCGCCCCAGCAGGGCCTCGTGCAGACCACTGGCGCAGGTGCCCGACAGGTACTGGCCGGTGAGTGGCCCCAGCTTCCACAGGGAAAACGCCTTGAGGGCCGCCAGCACCTTGGCGCCGCTTTCCTGCTGAACCCGGTGCAGCACCCGGAGATTGGCTTCCACCGCCGCGACATCCACCACAAAACAGGGGGAGGGTACGCGGCGGGGGTCGAATCGGTGAAAGGTGGTGGACTTCAAGGCGTCTCCTCGCCAGCGGGGACCGAAAGCCGGCGATTATACCGTGCCTAATCGGCAGCGGCATGACAGCCGACGACGATAGGTCACTCGACGGCCGCCACTTCCGCCAGGGGCGCCGTGGCGATGCGCAGGGCGTTGGGATAGTGCCAGCCCGCCACCTGGTGGCGCTCCCGCACCTGCCGGACGAACAGCTGGCGGCAGGGTGTCTCCTCGGCGAGCTGTGGCCACAGGCGCGCCAGGGCGGCGATCAGCTTGGGGGTCAGGGCATCGAGCTGGGGCCGGGTTTCGGTCACCAGATCGGGGGCGTCCCGAAAATTCACCACGCCCGCCTCCCGCCAGCGCTCGAACAGGGCGCGCTGCTCCGCCTTGGAAGCCTCGATCTGCGCTCGGAAAAACGCCTCCGCCAGTGGCGCCGGCAGCCCTTCCAGGGCAGCGCGGCGGGCGAGGCTCTCGATGACCACCTGTTCCCGGGGCAGATCCTCGATGGGCATCCGCCGGTTCCACTTGTAGCGGGCCACCGGCTCCGCCAGCATCAAGCGCTGATGCACCAGGTCCACCAGCCTGTCGACATCCTCCCAAGCCTCGCAGGCTTGCCCTTCGGCCAGGGACAGGGGAGACGCGAGCAGGGCGCACAGCAGCAATGGCCAGATTCTCAACATGGGTGCCCCTTATGGTTATTGTCGAGGTCAGTCTATCCATTCCCGCCGGGCAGGGCCAGCCAGCCTTCAGGAGTCCTGCCTTCAGGAGTCCATGGCAATGGCCGCCCGCTCCCGGTGCCGTACCAGGTTGATCAGCACGAACACCACCAGGCTCAGGGCGGTGCCCACCAGAAACCCCTGCACGCCCCAGGGGCTGCCAAGGCCGTAGCTCCACACCATGGTGCCGCCGACACCCGCCGTCACCGCCCCGTAAAAGGACGCGGGCACCACCCGCCAACCCAGTAGCACCGCCAACAGTGGCACCAGCACGGTGGGTGCCCAGTAGTCGTAGGCGGCGATCAAAATATCCAGCACATTGGGAATCATCAGGGCAAAGCTCAGGGCCACGGTGCCGGTGATGAGGTTGGCCACCCTGGCGAGCATCAGGTTCTGACGCTCACTCAGTTCGCCGGGACGCAGTGGCTTGACCACATCCTGCACCAGGGCCACCGAGGAGGCGTTCAGGAAGGAGTCCGCCGAGGACATGACGATGGAAATCACCCCGGCGATGATCAGCCCACTGATGCCCACCGGCGCCACGGTTTTGACCACCTCCGGCATGGCCAGGTTGGAGGACAGGTCGGGGTTGAGCTGCAGGGCTATCAAACCCAGGGAGCCCACGATCAGAAGAAATGGCACCGATACCACGCCACTCCAGAAGTTGCCCTTGGCGGTGGCCGCGGCATCCCGACCGATCAGCAGCCGCTGCATATACGGAGGCACCAGGGTCTCCCCCAGCATGAAGACAAAAAACAGGGAAACGAATGACATCAGCGGCAGGTTCTCGGTTATCACCCGAGTGTGGGACTCGGGAATGCCGGCGACAAAGGCCTCCCAGCCACCCACGGCCTGGATACCGAGAAAGAACACCAGGGGGATACCGATGATAAGCAGCCAGAACTGCATGATGTCGGTCTTCACCACCGCCGCCATGCCCCCCA
>JBJHDJ010000348.1:0-3414 GCA_050486485.1 Porticoccaceae bacterium | reverse complement strand
AGGACATCCGCGCCGCGGTGTCCCGCGCCGAGGAGGAGCGGGATGTGCGCGGCCGCCGCACCATCCTGTTCGTCGACGAGGTGCACCGCTTCAACAAGGCACAGCAGGACGCCTTCCTGCCCTTCGTCGAGGACGGCACCGTGATCCTGGTGGGCGCCACCACGGAAAATCCCTCCTTCGAACTCAACAACGCCCTGCTGTCCCGCTGCCGGGTCTATGTGTTCCGTTCCCTGGACGACGACGCCATCGAAGGCTTGCTGAGGCGCGCCCTGACGGACCGGGAGCATGGCCTGGTGGAGCCGCTGGCGGTGGCCGACGAGGTGATTGCCAGCCTGGCCAGCGCCGCCGATGGCGATGCCCGCCGCGCCTTCAACCTGCTGGAAATCGCCAGCGACCTGGCGGAGCAGGGCAGGGTGACCCCCGAGGTGCTCGCCGAGGTGTTGGTGACGGACACCCGCCGCTTCGACAAGGGGGGCGAATACTTCTACGACCAGATTTCCGCCCTCCACAAGGCGGTGCGCGGCTCGTCTCCGGACGCCACCCTGTATTGGCTGGCGCGCATGCTGGATGGCGGCTGCGACCCCCTCTATGTGGCGCGCCGGGTGGTGCGCATGGCCAGCGAGGATATCGGCAACGCCGACCCCCGCGCCCTGCAACTGGCCCTCGACGCCTGGGATGTCCAGGAGCGCCTCGGCTCCCCGGAGGGCGAGCTGGCCATCGCCCAGGCCCTGGTGTACATGGCGGTGGCCCCCAAGAGCAACGCGGTGTACAGCGCCTGGGGCGCGGCCCGCCGGACGGTGGCCAGCCAACCCAGCTACGAGGTGCCACTGCACCTACGCAATGCGCCGACGCGGCTGATGAAGTCCCTCGATTACGGCGCCGATTACCGCTACGCCCACGACGAGCCGGAGGGTTTCGCCGCCGGGGAGAACTATTTTCCGCGGGAGATATCCCGCCTGCGGTTTTATCACCCGGTGGACAGGGGCCTGGAAAAGCAGATCCGCGACAAGCTGGCGCGGCTGCGGGAACTGGACCTTCAGAGCCCCCGGCAGCGCTACCCGTCAACGGAGGACGATTCGCCATGATCCACTGGCTCGCCGTCGCCCTGGGGGGCGCCCTGGGCAGCATGGCCCGTTTCGCCATGAATGGCTGGCTGTACCCGGTCTACGAGCAGCGCTTTCCCCTCGCCACCCTGGTGGTCAATGTCAGCGGCTCCATCGCCATGGGTATGTTCTATGTGCTGATCATCGAGCGCGGCGCCCTGCCGCCGGAGTGGCGCAATATCCTCATGGTGGGCTTCATCGGCGCCTTCACCACCTTCTCCACTTTTTCGCTGGAGGCCCTGGCTTTGTGGCAAAATGGCCACCTTCCACTGGCTCTCGCCTATATCGTGGCCAGCGTGGTTCTCTGCCTGGGGGGCCTTGCGCTGGCGGTTTTCATCACCCGACTGATCTGAAAGGGACTGCCCGACACCATGCTGGATCCGAAACTCGTTCGCTCGCAACCGGACATGCTGGCCGCCGCCTTGGCCAAGCGCGGTTTCAAACTCGATGTCCCCTGGCTGGAGGCACTCGAGCAACAACGCCGTGCCGCCCAGGAAAAAACCCAGTCCCTGCAGGCGGAACGCAACGCCTACGCCAAGTCCATGGGCAAGGAAATCGCCGCCGCCAAGGCGCAGGGCCGGGATATCGAGCCCCTCAAGGCCAAGGGCGAACAGTTGAAGAATGCGGTGCACGGCGCCGAACAGGCACTGGAAACCATCCAGCAACAACTGGAAAGCTACCTGCGGGAAGTACCCAACATCCCTGATGACGATGTGCCAGACGGTGCGGGCGAGGAAGACAATGTGGAGATTCGCCGCTGGGGCGAGCCCCCGGCGTTCGATTTTCCGGTCAGGGACCATGTCGATCTCGGCGCCCCCGGTGGCCGGCTGGATTTCGAGGTGGCCACCAAGGTCAGCGGCTCACGCTTTGCCGTGCTGCAGGGGGATTTTGCCCGCCTGCACCGCGCTCTGATCCAGTTCATGCTGGACATCCATGTCAACGAGCACGGTTACCGTGAAGTGTATGTCCCCTTTGTGGTCAACAGGGACTCCCTGTACGGCACGGGCCAGCTCCCCAAGTTCGAGGCGGATCTGTTCAAGCTGGAGGACGAGCGGGATTTCTACCTGATACCCACCGCCGAGGTACCGGTCACCAATCTGCACCGCGACGACATTCTGGCCGCCGAGCAACTGCCGTTGCGCTATGTGTGCCACACCCCCTGTTTTCGCAGCGAGGCGGGCAGCTACGGCAAGGACACCCGGGGTCTGATTCGCCAGCACCAGTTTGAGAAGGTGGAGCTGGTGCAGTTCGTGCGTCCCGAGGACTCCGACGCGGCCCTGGAAGCCCTCACCGGCCACGCCGAGGCGATCCTGCGGAAACTCGAGCTGCCATTCCGCACCATGATCCTGTGCGGGGGCGATATCGGCTTCGCCGCCGCCCGCACCTACGACATCGAGGTATGGGTGCCATCCCAGGGCAAGTACCGTGAAATCTCCTCGTGCAGCAATTTCCGTGATTTCCAGGCCCGCCGCATGCTGGCCCGCTGGCGCAACCCGGACACTGGCAAGCCGGAACTGCTGCACACCCTCAACGGTTCGGGGCTGGCGGTGGGGCGCACCCTGCTGGCCATTGTCGAGAATTTCCAGCAGGCCGATGGCAGTATCGCGATACCCGAGGCGCTGAGACCCTATATGGGTGGGTTGGAGACTATCCTTGCTTCTTGAGTTGCACGTTACATGTAACACATTACACGTGGGTGCCGACGGCAAGGCCACTGTCATCCCGACCTTGTGGAGGCATCTGAGACCCCGGGGCCAAGACCCCTCCACTGTGCTCGGGACGACAGTGCCGTATGTGGCGGTGCCCCCACGTGTAACGTGTTACGTGTTACGTGAAACTCAGCAGTCCCCCACCTCGGTGACCCGTCATGGACTTCTTGCCACTATTCCACAATCTTGAGGGCCGCAAATGCCTGGTGGTGGGCGGTGGCGAGACCGCCCTGCGCAAGGTACGGCCGCTGCTGGAGGCGCGCGCTCGGGTAGTGGTGGTCGCACCCGAGGTGCGCCAGGGATTGCGGGACATGGCCGGGGAGGCCGGCATCGAGATCCACGCCCGGCCATTTGAGCCCGGCGACCTGACCGGCGCCGCCCTGGTGATAGCCGCCACCGACGACGCCGCGGTCAATGCCGAGGTCTCACGGCTTGCCCATGAGGCCAATATTCCCGTCAATGTGGTGGACAACCCAGAACTGTGCTCGGTGATCTTTCCCGCCATTGTCGATCGCTCCCCGGTGCAAATCGCCATTTCCACCGGTGGCAGCGGCCCGGTGCTGGCGCGGCTGTTGCGGGGCAGACTGGAGAGCCTGCTGCCC
>JBJHDJ010000347.1:0-3414 GCA_050486485.1 Porticoccaceae bacterium | reverse complement strand
CTGTTTCTCAATATCGGCGATGTGGTGCGGGTCGATACCCGTACCGGCGAGTACCAGGGCAGGGCGCGGGACTGAGCTGATCGACAGGGGGGCTGGGCGAAATGGCTGACTGGCGTCCCACCGCGACTCTCGACACCCTGGCGAAAAGAGCGGATCTGCTGGCGCGGATCCGCTCTTTTTTTGCGCAGGCCGGCGTCATGGAAGTGGATACCCCGGTGCTGGGGCTTTACGGGGTGACCGAGCCCAATATCGACACCATCGAGGCGCGCGTCAATGGCGCGGTCCGGCATCTGCAAAGCTCGCCGGAATACTACATGAAGCGCCTGCTGGCGATGGGCAGCGGCCCTATCTACTGCATGGGCAAGGTATTCCGCGACGGCGAGCGGGGTCGCCGTCACAACCCGGAGTTCACCCTGCTGGAGTGGTACCGCCCCGGTTGGGACGAGGCGCGGCTGATCGGCGAGATCGAGGCGCTACTGGCCAGTCTCTCTCCCCACTGGCGCCATCCCCGGCGGCTCAGCTATCGCGACGCGTTTTTCGAGGCCACCGGTTTCGATCCCCACAGCGTCGACCTGGAAGTGTTGCGGCAACTGGCGGCCCGCTACTGCGCGGGAGACTGGCGGGGGGAAAGCCGCGCCACCTGTCTCGACCTGCTATTCAGCCTGGTGGTGGAACCCAGCCTCCACAGGGGTGTGGTCACGGTGACCGGCTACCCCGCCTGCCAGGCGGCGCTGGCGCGGCTGGACACGGACATCGAGGGTGTCGTGGTGGCGCGGCGTTTCGAGGTGTTTGTCGACGGGCTGGAGATAGGCAACGGCTATTTCGAGCTTGCCGATGCCGCCGAGCAGCGGCGGCGTTTCGAGGAGGACCGGAGCCTGCGCGCCGCGACGGGCAAACAGGATCGGGAACTGGACGCCCTGTTGCTGGCCGCGCTGGAAGCGGGCCTGCCGGACTGCGCCGGGGTGGCCCTGGGGGTGGATCGCCTGCTGATGCGCCTGCTGGACCTCGATGATATTCGCCAGGTAGTGCCGTTCAGTGATTGAGGGATAACAGGCTGTTGAAAAACTACCTGCGTTGCCATCGCGGCGTTAAAAATCGGCTCAAAATGCTCATTTACTCCGTATAAACTCCGCTTTTTCGCCGATTTTTGCCTTGCGCTGGCGGCCTCGCCAACGTTTTTCAGCGGCCTGATAGGTTAAATTGGGTGGGGGATTGGGACTTCGCAACCCGGTCGTTATCCTGGCAGAGCGCTTTCGAGACACGCCGTGAACCCATCCCTGGGGGCTCGCCGGCGGCATCCATGCCGCCGACGGTCTCGAAAGCGCTCTGCCAGGACAACGACCTACCATCGGGGCAGCCGACCAACAACATGGCCAAATAACAAGGGTCATTGGAGTTGGGGCTGGAACTGTCAAAAGGTCTAGAAGTGCCCCGGAGCTAGCGGGTCGTTTGGCGCTTTCTCAATCGTACTTGCAACCCGACAGCCCCTGATCCATCTGCCGCGCCGGATCCTGGTCGTGGGTCTCGCCCACCACCTTCGCCGGCACCCCGGCCACCACGGCGTGCTCCGGCACCGGCTTGAGCACCACGCTGGCGGCGGTCACCTTGGCGCCGGCGCCCACCTCGATATTGCCCAGCACCTTGGCGCCGGGGCCCAGCAGCACGCCCTTGCGCACCTTGGGGTGGCGATCGCCGGTTTCCTTGCCGGTTCCGCCGAGGGTCACCGATTGCATGATGGAGACACAGTCCTCCACCACGGCGGTTTCACCGATCACGATACCGGTGGCGTGGTCGAGCATGACGCCCTTGCCCACCACGGCGGCGGGGTGGATATCGACACCGAACACCACGGAGATACGGTTCTGCAACACCAGGGCCAGGGAGCGGCGACCGTTGATCCACAGCCAGTGGGCCACCCGGTAGGACTCTAGGGCGTGGAAACCCTTGAAGTAGAGAAAGGGGGTTATCAGGTCGGTGCATGCGGAGTCCCGCTCCCAGGTGGCGAGAATATCGCAGCGGGCGCTGTCGATGATGGCCGGATCCTCGGAAAAGGCCTGGTCGAACACCTCCCGCAGCATCAGCGCCGGGGTGATGTCGCTGCCCAGCTTGTTGGCGAGGTGAAAACTGAGGGCCGCGGCCATGTCCCTGTGGTTGAGAATGGTGGCGTGAAAAAAGCTCGCCAGCACCGGCTCCTGGCTGACCAGTTCCCGGGTTTCCTCGACGATGCGCTGCCAAACGGTGGCGAGGCATGGTTCGCTCATGGTGTCTCCCCCTGACAAAGGCGCATTATCGGATTCGATTGGCTATTTTGCCAGCCCGGACACTCCCGGACTTTCCCTGATTCTGCCATCTCACCACTCGAAGGGCGTGCGCGCCAGGCACCAGACCTCCACCGTTTGCGCGCCAGACGCCACCAGGGCTTGCGACAGGGCTCGGGCCGTTCCGGTGGTGGTCACCACATCGTCGATTATGGCGATGTGCCGGCCCTGCACCTCGCCAACCACCCGGAAGGCATCCCGCAGGTCGCGGCGCCGCTGATGGCGCTGCTTGTGTTGCTGCACCAGGTGGCGGCTTCGCCTGACCAGGGCTGGGGCCAGGGGCAGGCTCAGTTCCCGCGCCACCGGCCGCGCCAGTTCCAGAGCCTGGTTGAAACCGCGCCGCAGCCGGCGGCGCCAGTGCAGGGGTACGGGCACCAGCAGGTCGGGCAGTCCGTTGCCCCCCAGTTGTTGCGCCACATGCCTGGCGAGGAGGGTACCCAGCACCTTGCCCGCCGCCAGATCCCGGCGGGATTTCAGGGCAATCACCAGGTCCGACAGGGGTGGCTGATAGCGATAGGCGGCCAGTGCGCGGACAAAGGCCGGGGGACTGGCGAGACAGTCTCCGCACAGGACGGGGGCGGGGAGTGGCACGGCGCAGCAGGGGCAACAGCTGCCCAGTGGCGCCAGATCCGCTTCGCAACCTGGGCACAGATCCAGGTGGCGCCCACTGGGCAAACCACAGCGCAGGCACAGGCCGGGGAGCAAGTGATAGCCCGTGCCGCTGAACCGTGCAAACCTGGAGAGGGCGTGACTGAAAGTATGGAGGAAACCGGGCATTGGTTAACCTGCAAGTCCGTTTGCGGTTGACAGCGCCGGGGCTGTCGCTATCATGACGCGAACATGAATGCTGTTCGTCCGCCAGGCCATTGTAGGTCATTTTTGTAGGTAAGTTTGCCATGAACCAACAGTCCGCTTTCGACGCCGAATCCGCAATGGCCTCTCCGCGCCACGACTGGACCCGGGATCAGGCCCTCGCCCTGTTCGCCCTGCCCTTCAACGATCTGTTGTTCCGTGCCCAGACGGTGCACCGCCAGTATTTCGATGCCAACGAGGTGCAACTCAGCACCCTGCTGTCCATCAAAACCGGCGCCTGTCC
>JBJHDJ010000346.1:0-3414 GCA_050486485.1 Porticoccaceae bacterium | reverse complement strand
GTTGATACCCTCTCTGATTATGGAATTTGGGGCTTGACCGGGAACCGTAGGATGGGTTGAGCGCAGCGATACCCATCGATTCCGCTAGTGATGGGTATCGCTGCGCTCAACCCATCCTACAAAGAAACCCTTACCCAGTGCCAATTCGGCGCTCCAGTTCGGCCAGGCGCTGGCGGGTTTCCTCCAACTGGCGGCGCAGCTCGTCGATCTCCGATGGCTTGTCCTGCTGCTGGCGGGCGGCGTAACTGAGGCGCCACTCCGGGGGATATACATTGTCGTTGTCCTTGACCGCCCTGCCCAGCCCCTTGTCGAAAGTCTCTTCCCCGAGTTCGAAGCCGCCGTCGGATTTCATCAGGGGCAGCATGGATTCCAGCCAGCCGGTGAGCACGCTGCCAAGGTACTCCCCCTGCTGTTGCTTGAACACCTCGAAGAAGGTCTTTTGCGCCATCACCGTGTCCGTGGGCCGGGTGGCGGAACAGGCCAGGGCGTACTTGCGCACCTCGTCCTCGAGCTGGTCGCGGGGCACCACGCTGTTGACGAAGTTACAGTCGAACATCTCCCGGGCGGTAAAGGGCCGCCCGGTGAACACCATCTCCTGGAATTTGCGCAGGCCCATCATCAGGGTCCACTGCCACATGCGCGCCGCCCAGCCGGCGTAGCGCCAGGCGGAGTGGCCAAATAGGGCATCATCGGAGGAGATCACCAGATCGGCGTCCACCGCCTGGTAGAAGTGCCAGCCGTAGCAGTAGCCCTTGGCCTCGACGATGCTGATCTTCTTGAAATCCTGCAGACTGCGCAGGCCGAAATTGGAATTGGCGTAAAGCTGGGTCATGGACGCCAGGTAGCGGTAGGAATCCTTGGGCGGGTATTTCACCCCCTCGTCGTCGCCAATACCGAACTCGTACAGGGGCGAGTAACTGGTGTCATCGGTGTACATGTCGGCCTGTTCTTCCAGGTCCGCGCCGCTGCCGAAATGCTTGCCGGCGCCGCGAACCACCAGCACCTTCACATCGTCATCCACATTGGCGCGGTGCACCAGGTCGGCGAAGCGCTTGCGGGCCGCCGCGGTGGGCGCGTTGAGGCGCTCGGGGCGATTCATGGTGATGGTGGCGATCTTGGTGGCGGGATCCTTTTCGTAGAGGACGATATCCTGCGCCGCTGGTCGCCCTGTTTTGTCGGTCATCATGTTTTCTCCACTATAAACGGGTTGTGGGCCACGACTTGCGCCTGCCCCACAGGGAGGATTCCGGGAGGGCGACTGGCCATCCGGGCAAAGTGAGACAAGATCTGAATGGCGCTGTTTTCAGGCATATCGGACTTCGTAGCCCGGTCGGCATCCCGGGGTAGCGTTTTCGAGACACGCCGTAAACCCATCCATGGGGACTCGACGGCGCCGTCCCTGGCGCCGACGGTCTCGAAAACGCTACCCCGGGACACCGCCCTACTACCGTAAAGGGGGTTTAATTCAGTGCCATTAAGACAAGCTCTCAAAGGTTCAACTGCCTCGCCAGCCGCTGAAGTCCATCGCCGGGACCCTGGGCCAGCCGTTGCTGAATGGCGTCCACCACCTCTGGCGGCGTCAATGTCCCTGTGTCCAGCACCAGGTCAAAGCAGTCGTGACTGTAGACCTCCCGGGCCATGTACGCGGACACCCGCTTGGTGTTGTCGTTGACCCGCCTGCCGTGTTCCGGCCCCAGGGAGGCGATGATTCCCTCCACCCGGTCCTCGATGCGCTGCTCGAGAATGTCCAGGGGCGGCTTGAGGGCCACGAACAGCACCGGCAGATCCTTCAGCACCCGCGCGCAATCGTGCGCCAGGGGCGGGGTCATGGTGGTGATGTGATCCATGATGATGCGCTGCCCGCTGCGCACCCCGGCGGCCGCCATGGTGTGCATGGCGTGGATCAGACCGCTGCCGTATTTGCCCAGCACCAGGTGGGCGGGGCCGTCCGGGTCGGCGGGGTCGTCCGCCACCATGTGCACACCCTCGTGGCAGCGCGGCCCACCGTCGATGAATTTTTTCGGGGTCAGCTTGGAGAGGAAGATATCGACGCCAAAATGCAGCCAAAGGTCGTCGGCGCGAGCGACGAACTCGGTGCAGGTGGTGGTCTTGCCGCTGCCGGTGGTGCCGGTGACGATTACAAGTTGGCCTGTCATTATTCTGGTACCTCGCTAAAAAACCTGCTGTCGTGGCGCCCAATGGTGGATTCCATCTTACCCATATACCCGCGGACAACCCACACGACGGTTGGTCATCGTCACGCTGCATCACGGTGCCCCAGGTAGGATGGGTTGAGCGCAGCGATACCCATCATCGGGTAGTGTGAAGACACCCTGGGCGATGGGTATCGCTGCGCTCAACCCATCCTACGCTGGCTGTACTGCCCGGCACCTCAACTAGCAGCGCAGCTAGCGGGTTTTCCAGGCCTCCGGCCCGGCGCGGTGCCAGCGGCGGAAGTCGTGGATGCCGTAGTATTCCTGATCCTCCCCCGGGGCACCGGTAAAGCCGTCGTAGTCCCAGGCGAACTGGGTCCACCACTGGCCGCGATCCGGGAACAGCATGAACTCGGCGGGCACCCTGGCCCTGCCAACGGCGTGCATTTCCCGGCCCAGCTGATCCTCGATGATGACCTCCACCCGCTCGGGGCGCGGCCCGTCCCGCTCCAGGACGCGGCGAATACCGCCAGTGACCGGCGACAGGATACCGTCCCGGTAGATATAGCCACCCACCACCACCGTATCCCTGTCGTTGTTCAGATCCTTGGCCAGCACATGCCAGCCGTTGCTGGCGTCCGCCGTGGACCAGGTGTAGCCACCGGAGATCACCCGCTCCAGGAAGCGCGGCCCGTGGGAGCCGTCGCGGAGGGAATAGCAGTCGACCTCATAGTGGGTGCCATCCAGCACCACGCTGCCCTGGATCCTACCCGGCTGTTCGAAGTGGAGCTTGTAGGCCTTGTCGGTGCCGGTCACGGCGCCGATGACATTGGGTTCGGCAACCGCCGTGAACACCAGGTCGAGCTTGAAACCGTTGTTGTCGTAGCCGAGCTGATACTGCTCCAGGGGCTTGAGGGTGCGGATCGACATGGACCAAGGCGTGGCGAAATCGTACTTGTTGTAATCCACGCCGTATTGCCCCTCCGGCAGGGTGCGCATCAGCTGCCAGTCGTAGAACAGGAAATTCCACACATTCTGGCCGGCGATGTTCGGCATGGAATTGTCCCACATGGCGGGACCGGCCAGCAGGCAGTTCATGTTGGGCCGGAAGTGATTGTAGAAAAAGCCGTTGATCCCCTGCTCGGGAATGGCCCAGGAAAACCACGAGCTCTCACTCCAGTAGGGGTCGTCGGTGATGTTCATGTTGAAGCGATCGGCGACTTCCGCGGTCAGCGCCATGGTTATACCTCCTGTTTGTTCC